>CAYHAT010000205.1:0-6641 GCA_964354675.1 uncultured Actinomycetota bacterium
GGCGACCCCCTGTTCCGCATCGAGGGCCTGGAACGCCGCAGCAACTACGAACGCCTCGCCTGAAAAACACGTCTTATTAGAGACCTTCCCACTCCAGACCGGACGAGAATGGAAGGATACGATTAGCGAGCAAGAGGTCGGACCTGATAATATGCAATCACCCGGGCGATGGTTCTCCGACATGCGAGGCCTCGCAACAAGTTGAATAGATAGAGTGGATTTATATATAATGAAAATCTAACCCTTGGGGGAAACAAAGGGGGGAGAATGGGAACGCGCCGCAGGTCGACAAAGGGCGCACTGGCAAGTATTACAGGTGCGTTTATAATCTGTATAGTCATTCTCTCGGGGACGTTCGCCGCAGCGGACACCCCCTGGCCTCAGCATGCGCCCGGACAGGACCCCTATAAATACGAAGAATATTGCTTCAGCTTACAGGCGCCCAATGACTACAGCCCTACTGACAACGACTTCTGGAAGTACTCCAGCGAGAAGAGCAATACCCTTTACCAGGCTCTCATAGGCCTCTTCAATCCCACACTCGACCGCCAGGAGCTGGAGGGTGTGATGGGCGCCGGCGTGGACAAGGCCTGGAGCATCACCACGGGCAGGCCGGATGTGCTCATCGCGGAGCTCGACTCCGGCATCAAGTGGCACGATAAGGCGGCCATGGGCGAGCTGAGACGCAAGTTCTACCTCAACACTGGAGAGCTGCCCCCGCCCCAGGGAGCCGACAGCTGGGACAAGAACCAGGACGGCGTGTTCAACGTGGACGATTTCGCGGGAGACCCGCGGGTGGCGGACTCCAACGGCAACGGCATCCTCGATCCCGAGGACCTTATCTGGTGTTTCTCCGACGGTGAGGACGACGATAACAACGGCTACGTAGACGACATATGCGGATGGGATTTTCTGGAAGACGATAACGACCCCTGGGACGAGGTGGACTACGGGCACGGCACCGCCGCAGGCGTCTGGTCGGCGGGTGAGGCGAACAACGGCAACGGCATCCCGGGGACCTGCCCCAACGCCATGCTCCTGCCGGTGAGGGTGGGCGACTCCTACGTAGTAGACGTGAATGACTTCGCCCAGGGAGTAGTGTTCGCGGTGGACTCCGGCGCCTGGATGGTGCAGGAGGCCTTGAGCGGCATGAACAACACCCCTCTCGCCCAGGCCGCCATTGATTACGCTTACTCCAAGGGCGTGGCGGTGATCGCATCCGCCGCGAGCGGGGAGTCGGCGCAGCAGAACTTTCCCTCCTCGTACGAGCACACCATCCAGGTGAACGCCGTGCAGAAATACATCGAGACGGGCGCTTCGAGCGGGGACCAATTCCCGTCTTCCTACCTCTACCTGGGAGGGATCACCGCCTACGGCGCACACAATATAGTCTCTGCTCCCTCCGACGGTCATTCCTCCGGGGCCACTGGAAGGTTGGCGGGTATCGCCGGCCTCATCTATTCCGCGGCCGAGAACGAAGTGCGGCGTGGCGAGATGTGGCGCTATCCGGGCCTGGAGATGCCGCTGTCAGCCTGTGAGGTCAAGCAGCTCATCGCCATGACCGCACAAGACATCGACTTCTCGCCCGGCTCCTACGGCGTATCCTTCGGGCTCCTGGACACCGTTATTGGCCCGTCGCAGCGGTTCCCCTCCGATGCGGGCTGGGACCCATACTTCGGGTATGGGCGCGTGAATGCCTACGAAGCGGTGATGGCCGTAGACCAGGGACGCATCCCACCCGAGGCCGAGATAAGCTCGCCCAGGTGGTTCGAGCCGCTCAACCCGGGGCAGGTATCCCTGGAGGTAGTGGGGCGGGTGGCAGCCGTACGCGCCGACAGCTTCCAGTACGCCGTGGAGTGGGGACCGGGCTGGGACCCATGCGATGAAGAGTGGATAACGGCGAGTGAGGACGCGTCGCAGTACGAACCCGTGGAAGGCGTCCTGGCCACCCTGGACCTCGGCGAGGTGTACCGCGAGGTCACCGAGACCATGCAGGCGCGGGGAGGCGCGGGCGACCCCAACCGCTACGCCTTCACCGTAAGGGTCAGGGTGCGGGATAACCGGGGCAACTGGGGCGAGGACCGCAAGACGGCGTTCTGCTTCGACGACCCCGACGCCTATGCCGGCACGCCCCTGTGGACGGGGTCAGGCGTCTCGGCAGCGCAGCGCTTTGCGGACCTGGACGATGACGGTGAGAACGAGCTCATCGTGGCCACCGACGGGGGTGTGGTCCACGCTTACAACCCCGACCTGAGCGAGGTCGCGGGCTGGCCGGTGCATGCAACGCCCCTTCCCCTGCACGAGGACTCCGAGGGTTTCAAGTCCGGGGCTGTCGCCAAGACGGCCTATGCCTCGATCATCGGGGCGCCCGCCATCGGCGACCTGGACCATAACGGCACCCTGGAGGTGGTGGCGGGGGACATGCAGGGAAAGGTGTACGCCTGGGACAAGGCCGGCAAGCTCCTGCCGGGCTTCCCGGTAAGCTCCAACCCCCTTTACTCCATCCCCGACCGCGCGGACTGGTGGACGGAGGGAGCGCTGCCCGCTGACTGGTACGCCTCCCGCTTCGTCCCGGACAAGGTCCACCGGCTCGACAGGTGGAACTGCCTGGACAGGGGCTTCATGCGGGGGCCGGTCCTGGCCAACCTGGACGCGTCTTTCGATGGCAGCCTGGAGATAATCGCCGCCTGCATGGACCAGCATCTCTATGCGTGGCACGCCGACGGCAGGATGGCAGGGGGGTGGCCGGTCAAGCTGGTGGATGCGGGGAAGGTAGCCGCCTTCGACCCCCTTACCCACACCTGCGAGTTCAGCGAAAAGGAAAAGATTCCCAGGGGCAGCAAGATCGTCACCAATCCCTCCGTGGCCGACCTAGAGGGGGACGGTGACCTCGAGGTCATCTGCGGCACCAACGAGGCCTACACCAACGAGGCCTTCAACGTCTCCCCCCAGACCTTCGGCCTCATCGCTTTTCTCCCGCTGCTCAAGCCCTTCGCAGGCGCCGCCGGGAACCTGTTCGATCCCGGCAACACCCGCGCCTATGCCGTGCACCACGATGGAGCCGCGCACGGGCTCGATGCGGGCGTTCAGCCTGCGGGCGACAAGGTACCCTCCCAGGCTTTCCTGCAGGGCTGGCCCGTGAAGATCGCCATCGCGGCTCCGGGCATGCTCCCCATCGTCATGGAGGGCGTGAGCAGCCCCGCGGCCATCGCCGATGTCGACAGAGATGGGACCATGGAGATAGGCATCTCCGCTTCGACGGGGCCCGGCTTCCTGCTCAGGCCGGACGGCTCGTCCTTCCTGGGCAACGACGAAAGCGGGCTGCCCCTGAGCCTGGAGGGCAACGAGGCGGGTCCTGCAGCGGGTTCCGCTGACGTTCCGTTGATGTGCGCAGCCGGGGGCGGATGCTTTGCCGACCTGGGGACCGGCGGCCCCTCTTACATCGCGCCCACCATGGGTTTGGGCAGGGCCGCGGACATGTTCCTGCCAGCCGACCAGATAAGGTCAGACGACCAGCTCTCGGCCTGGAGCGCCTCGGATGGCGGCCTGCTCGCGCCCTTCCCCATAAAGATCAACGACACCATGCTCTTCGCTACGCCCGGGGCGGCGGATGTCAACGGCGACGGCAGGCAGGAGGTGCTGGCCGGCAGTTCCTTGTATGACTTCCATGCCTTGAACGCCGCCGGCAAGGAGGCGGCGGGTTGGCCCAAGTTCACCGCAGGCTGGAGCACAGCCGCACCTGCCATAGGCGACTTCGACGGCGACGGCGGCCGCGAGGTGGTGGCGGGCACCCGTGAAGGTTGGTTGTTTATATGGAAGACGGCTTCCTCGCAGGACGATGCAGCGGACTGGCCGGAGTACGGCCACGACCCCTGGGGCACGGGGTGCCTGGAGACCGACGCCTTGAGGCCGGGGCGGGTCATGGACCTCTCTGCGGAGAAGTTGATGGATGGAGAGGAACCCCGGGGTGTTAAGCTCACCTGGACCGCTCCCGGCGACGACGCCGACCGGGGACAGGCGCTCTGCTACGAGATACGTTTCCTGGACCGCCCCATAGATGCGGGGAACTGGGGGGAAGCCATCCCCCTGGAGCTAGGCAAGCCCATGCCGGGGGAGCCCGGGAGGATGCAGGAATTGGTTTACGAAGGCTTCCCGTTCGACAGGACCATCACCGGCAAGGTCATTTATTTCGCCCTGCAGGCACGGGATGAAGTGGGGAACCTCTCGGCTCTTTCCGGGCTGGCCTCCGTCTCCTACGAGGTGCAGGTCGAGCCGGAAGCGGAGCCCCAGCCCGTCGCGCCCTGATCGGAGCACCTCCGACCCGCTTTTTCTGGTTCATCCCAGAAGTGTGGGTAGCTGCGGTCATATTAACCTCACCGGGGAGCGATCGCTTGGTCGCGGCAGCACGTTACGCCGTGACCTTGCCGATATCGCCGTGAGCCGCACCAGCATGGTACCGCCGGCAAACCTCAACGGAGGTGCTTGACTGTTACAGTGTTGCCATATAATATAACATATATAACTTTAAAGACTTAAAGGAGAAAGCATGGCAGTCAGGATAATCAGCACGACGGAATTGAGGTCCAAGGCTGCGGACATGGTGCTTGGGCTGCGCCGGGGGGATCGTTTCCTCATCCAGCATTACAACGATATCGTCGGCTACATCACCCCGGAGATACCCTCAGACCTGCTCAAGAAGTTGGGCGGCAAAGGGAGCAAGCGCGAGGAGACCTTCAAGGTCATAGACTAGCCCCTCCCACGCTCCCCCGGGTGCCGGCACAGGCGGCACCCCGCGATGTCTTCCGCCCCGTTTTCCAAAAAGGGAGTCATCTTGTTCCACTTCCCCTCGTCTCTCCCGAGGCGTCTTAAAGGCGCGGACAAAGCACAGGCCACCGCGGAGTTCGCCATGGTCCTTCCGCTGCTCCTGCTGGTGTTCCTGCTCTTCGTGCAGGCGGTAACGGTGATGAGGGCGCAGATAGCCGTGACCGCGGCGGCGAGGGAAGGGGCGAGGAAAGGAGTGGAGACGGGCAATCAGGTCCTCATCGAGGGAGCTACGGTGAGGTCCGCCGCCGGGCTCGACCGCGAGAAGTTGAAGGTCGTCGTGGAGAGTGGGCCGCGGCGCCGGGGGGAGTGGGTGCGCGTGGAGGTGGAATACGAGGTGCCTATAGCGATCCCGGCCGTGGGGAGGTTCTTCCCCGCCATCACGGTGCGGGGGAGCGCGGAGATGCGCATCGAGAACGACCGGGAGGGCATGTGAAAGAGGGCATCCTCAGCGACGAGCGCGCGGGGGCGACCCTGGTGGCGGCGGCGCTGATGTCGGTGATGCTGCTGGTGGGCGTCGTCCTGCACGACGTCGCGGCCATCTACGGCGCCCGGGGCGCGGCGCAGACCGCCGCCGACGCCGCCGCCAAGGCGGCAGGCATGGAGCTGACCCCTTACTTCGGCGTCGGCAACGACCCCCAGGGGGCTGCGATGGAGTACGCCTCCCGCAACGGCGCCGAGCTGCTGGATTGCTCTTGCGGCGCAGGGGAGCGCTATCTATGGGTCACGGTGCGCGTTTCAAGGGGAGTGGAACTCCTGGTCATGGGCGACAAGAGGGCAGCGGTAACGGCGACCGCCCGCTGCTATCTCGACCTCACCCCTCCATCAGGAAAATAAGCGTTCGGTGGATTGCATCGCGTAAGCGACAGCGCCGTCTTCGGCGCGGCTAGGGGTCGTGTCTTCGATCTTCGGTTCCTTTCTCGGGATCGATCAACCATATATTATTAAGAAAACCGAAGATCGAAGACACGACCCCTAGCCACCCAAGCACGCATTCATCTGCGCAGTCAGGTTACGTTCAGTAGATAAAGAACGGGAATATGTCGATCAGCCAGGCGTTTACTTCGTATACCAGTCCGACGCGGGCGGTCTCCGGCTCCAGGTTTCCCCTGCTCCCGAACTCCACGGTCACGTCGACCTCCGCGACGCCGTCCTCGATGTCGATCTCGCTGGCATCGAAATCGAACGAACGCGCCGTGCCGAAGACCCCCGAGAACTCCGCCACGGTCCAGGGCTTTTCCAGGCGGTGCTTCTCTTTGTAGTCCGGGCTGAGGTTCTCGAAGATATATTCGGTATTGCCGTCGATACAGGCGATGAGAAAATCGCGCAAAGCCTGCTCTACCTGCACCTGCTCTTCATCCTGGACCACCGGCTGCTTGGACCAGTCCATGGCCGTGAAGGCATCCACTTTCCATACCCCGTTCTCCAGGCTCAGGATGAGGGTCTCACCGCGCTCTCCTTTTCCCGCGACCTCGAGGTCCACGGTGACCACCGCGCGGTCCCCCTCTATGGTGACATCCTCCTCGGGGATGAAACGATAGGAGTTGACGTAACCCAGGGCGGCGACGAGCTGCTCGCGCGTAATAGGGTCCGGCACGCCGTTGGAATCCAGGTAGCCCTGTGACATGAGGGAACGCAGTCCCTCGTAATCCTGGTCGCCGAGGGCGTTCAGGAAGGCGGTGGCAGTGTCGGTCGCCGCCGTGACCCCATCCTGTGGGGTAGAACCTCCCCCGCATCCGGCCACGAGGGGAAAGGCCAGCATGAACGCGAGCGCCACGTATGCAACGATCAGCCGCAACGGACCTGGCCTGCTTCGCATC
>CAYHAT010000206.1:0-6615 GCA_964354675.1 uncultured Actinomycetota bacterium
CTCCGTCTTGCTGCTGTGGATACGATACAGGGCAGAGATGCATTGCCGGGCTGCCTTCCCCAACCCCCTATCGCTGCTTCCATCCGAGCTACCCCTTCGGTCTATCCCCACTCCGCCAGGAGCATGCGAGGATGATGTGCAATAACGTGGATCATTTCGCAGGGCACACGCGATCGGGTGTATATAGTGAAGCGGATGGGAATACTTAATAGCCGGGAAGGGCTTATGCCTTCCTTGAAGGCAGCCAGAATACAAACGGAAAGGAGAGTTAAGGATGAGTGGTGAGAAGAGGATCAACCAGGAAGAAGCCGCGAAGATACTCGACGGCCTGGGCCTGTCCGACAAGTACGATGCCAACGAGTTCTACATGGGCATCAACGTCGAGCTCGAGCACGGCACCGTCGACCCGGCCACCAACGTGACCGACGACGACCCGGGGATGACCGCGAAGATCGCCCTGGCCCACCTCAACGAGCTCCCGAACTATTACACCCTGCTCGAGGAGATGGAGGAAGAGGGCGAAGCGATGTTGAAATAGGGCGGGGTCACTCACCGGCCCCTATTCGTAGCGGATGGACTTGCCGTAGGCGGTGCGCAGCTCGCCCTTGACCACCTTCATAGCGGCGTTGCGCGGCAGCACCTCCATGAACTCCACATACTTCGGCTTCTTGTACCCCGCCAGGTGTTGGCCGCACCAGCTGACGACCTCCCCCTTGGTGAGGTTCTCTCCCGGCTTGGCAACCACGATAGCCATCACCGCTTCCCCCCATACCTCGTCGAAGACGCCGATCACCGCCACCTCGAGGATCTTGGGATTAAGATAGAGCACGTCCTCGATCTCCGCCGGGTAGATGTTCTCGCCGCCGGAGATGATCATATCCTTCTTGCGGTCGACGACGTAATAGAAACCCTCCTCGTCCATGCGTACCATGTCCCCGGAGTGGAACCAGCCGCCCCGCAGCGCCTCCGCGGTGGCCTCGGGGTTCTTGTAGTATTCCTTCATCACCGTAGGGCCGCGATAGATGATCTCGCCCACGTCTCCCACCGGGACGTCGTTGTCATCCTCGTCCACCACCCTTATCTCCACGTTGACCACGGCCTGGCCGACCGAAGCCGTCCTGCCCTCGGCCTGGGAGGGCCTGAGCACCGTGGTCACGGGGCTCATCTCCGTCTGGCCGAAGACGTCGAAGAGATTGACGTTGGGGAAAGCCTGGTTGAGCTGGCGGCGGGTCTCCGTGGGCAGGATGGCCGCCCCGGAGAGGAGTATGCGCAGGCTGGAAGTGTCGTACTTGCTCACGTCCACGGTATTGAGTACGAAGGTGGACATCACCGGGGGCATGAAGGTCACCGTGATGGCCTCGTCCTCGATCTGCTTCATCAGCTTCTCCGGCTCGAAGAAGCGAAGTACGAACAGGGTACCGTTCTGGTACAGCGACGCGATGGCCAGTGCCAGGGCGGCCTCGTGGAAGAGGGGGGCCACGAATTGTATCCGCTCGTGGTCCTGCCAGAGGACCTCCTTGGCGACCTCCATGAGGGTGTTGTTGACGTTTATGATCTGGTTCTTGTGGGTGAGCACGGCCCCCTTGGGTTTCCCGGTGGTCCCCGAGGTGTACATGACGAAGGCGGGGTCGTCGTCGTACACCACGATGTCCGGATAGCCCTTATCGCCCTCTGACAGGAAATCATCATAGGGTATGGCGAAAGCGGGGACGTTAGCCCCGATGCAGATATAATCCAGGCTCGGGGATTCAGCGTGGACCTCCTCGACCACGGGGATGAACTCCTCGCCGAAGAGCAGGGCCTTGGAGTCGCTGTTCTCCAGCTGGTAGAGGATCTCCCCGGCTTTGAGGCGGAAGTTGAGGGGCACGCTCAAACCGCCTATCTTGGCCGCGGCTACGTAGCTCTCCACCAGCTCGTTACAGTTAAACATGAGTTGGGCGATCTTATCGCCCTTGGAATAACCGCGAGAGAGGAAGGCGTTGGCCAGCTGGTTGGTCCTGAGGTCGTATTCGCGGTAACTGTAGCGGCGTCCCTCGAACACCAACGCCTCGCGGTCAGGCGTCTTGCGGGCATTGCGAGCGACGATCTCACCGATGGCCAACTGGCGCATGTTCACGAGCCTGGCATCTTGAGCGTCCATCCGGTTTCACCCCCATGATCTTTTCCTGGCCGTGTGTCGTTATTCCGCACTCGAGACCACTCAACTGCGGCTTATTCGCCGCATTCCCGTGATTCAGGCCGGCGAGCCCTGGAAGCGTTGCAGCGGCTCCGCTTAAGCCTTGATCGAAACAGATGTCAGGCCCCGCAAGAGGGGATGGTACATATGAAGCGCAATAACTGCCCGCCGGGATTCTTGATCTGGTGCAACTCCTCGCCGGGGATGAAAATGGCGGTGCCCGGCCGTACGGCGGCGCTCCCGTCCTCCTGCACCATCTCTCCTTCACCGGAGAGGATGTATATCTCGTGTTCCCAGGGGTGTCGATGCAGGGGAGAGAAGCCTCCCGGCGCGATCTCGAAAACCCGCATAAAGTAGGTGGGTGCGCCGTCCTCTTCGGATATGACCCAACGGATAGTGACGCCCTGTGTCTCCCCGCCGGGGTTCTCGGCCGGGACCTCGGTGTAATGCACGATTTTCATGCCCATTATTATACATGGTTCTTTTCCACCGAGTATGAGGGGGAACAAAGCGACTATCCAAGTCCGACATCCGTGCCCGCTGCTGTAATGACGCCCGCTCGTTGCGTTCTATTCCTGCTCGTCGATCCGCCAAGTTCTCCCGGAGATGGGCTTCATGGATGCATGCGGGCGCGGCGCTTTATGAGCAGCCCTCCAGCCAGGATTAACAGGGTGGACACGATGAAGAGGAATACCCCGGCATGGGGAACCGCGGATATGGACAGGCGTTCACGGACGACCGATTCCACCAGCGGCCCTACCAGGGGAAGGCTCCTCACCAGCTCCAGCAGTTGGTTGTAGAAGCCGAGGAAGTCGTAGGCATCCTCGATGAGACTTATGACGTAAGCGGCGGAACCACCGAGCAGCAGCAGCGAAGCGGCTATGGCCACGTTACCGGCCTGGCGCCTCCATAACAGGCCGGCCAGGCAGAGGGCTGCGATGGCGATGAGGGCGGCAGCGAGCCACGGGTTGTCCATGAGTTTGAAGGTAAATGTTCCCAGGTCCATATCGGTTTCGAAAAAGATGCTCCTCCAGGTGACGTCAGCCCTGGCCCATGGAAGGGCGGTGGCCGCCACGATGCAGATCACGCAGCCGCCGGCCGCCAACGCATCCCCCCAACCCCAGGGGGTAGAAAGCCGTTCGCCTTGCGCCCGCGGCTGCTCCTGTTCGCTGTGGGTGTCCTCTTCGCCCGGCATCGTTTCTCCGCATCTCTCGTAACGCTTCCCAACATGTGCTTGAGGGAATTATATGGCTGGACGATATAGATTACAAAAGGGCCGTAGAGAAACGACCGGTGGGAGCGTTGTATGCGTGTGAAGGCGTATGCGACCAAAGGGGTGCGAAAGTGAAAGAGGTTAACAAGCAAGGCTATCTCTTCTCGGAGTGCGGCATACATTGCCCTCTCTGCGGCGGCCGCATGGCCAGGGGCTCGCTCTTCTGCGGGCACTGCAGCCGCGCCGGACGCTTCCATATCGATGCGAAAAAGGTTCAGGTGGTTACCAAGGAGATCCATCTCCCCCGCGCCATCAACCGCCACCACCTCCGCCACAGCGCCTAGCGCCACCCCCGAGGCTGACATCGCAAGATAGGCGCGTTTGTGGTAACGCGAGATCGACGCGTCGCTTCGCTCCTCGCAACATGCCTGGAACATGCCTGAGAACTTCACCATTGGCCCGGCTTGCTGAATGATTTATCCTTATTATGTCTGCGTCTTAGCAAGCAAAGGGATATTACTGGGCGGACTAGCCGCAGGACATGTCACTGACAGGCAGCTCCCCGAACAGCGGCATGGAGGGATAGTATATGAACCTCCTGGACCGGGTCATGAGCCAGGGCGGCCGCATGGCGGCGCCCCTGGCCGGTTACCCCGGCGTCAGGCTCATCGGGCGTTCGGTGCGGGAAGCATTGCACGACCCCGGCGTACAGTTGGCGGCACTGGGAGCGCTGGAGAAGAGGCTGCAACCCGACATCGTCTTCACGCTCCTGGACCTGACGGTGGAGGCGGAGTCGATGGGCCTGGGCGTGGACTTCTTCGAGAGGATGCCCCCCAGCCTGGCGGAGCAGAGATTACCCAGGCTGGAGAGGTTTTATGAGCTCGGACTCCCCGACCCCGAAAACGCCGCCCGCATGCCCGTTTTCCTCGAGGTCGCGGAGGGATTGTCCGCGAGCGAGGGGAGGATTTGTGGCGCCTACGTCACCGGCCCCTTCACCCTCCTGGCGCAGCTCCTGGGGACCGAGGAGTTGCTCGAGCAAGTGAAGTTAGGGGACACCCTGACCGAGCCGCTCGGCTTCACCACCTCCGTCGTAGGAGAGTATGCAGCCGCTCTGGCCGCACGGGTGGATATTATCGTAGTGGTGGATCCCACGGCGGAGGCGCTGAAGGCGGAGGAGTACGGCTCGCTCTGCCGCCCTTACACGAGCGGACTGGTCGGGATAATCAGGTCCTCGGGGGCCATCTGCCTGCTGCATATCTGTGGCGATGTTACCCATCTCTTAGGGGAACTGTCCCTTACCGGCGCCGAGGGCATATGTCTCGACTCCAAGGTCGACCTCCCGCGCGAGATCGATAATATCCCGGCGAATATCGTCGTCATGGGCAACATCGATCCCAAGCGGGTCATCCAACGCGGGGCCGCCGAAGACGTGCGATGGGAAGTACGGCGCCTGCTGCGCCACATGAGCAAGGCGCGCAACTTCGTCCTCTCAACAGGATGCGACGTGCCCGTCGAAGCGCCCGTGCGCAACCTTGAGGCGATGATGGAGGAGGCGCGCAACTGGAGGCCTCGCGGCAGTACGTTCTGAGTCCCAGATGGAGGAGGTCCCCTTGGATCGCTCACTGCTACTCACCGGCACCCCGGCAAGGCGATGCGCGGCCCTGTTCACGGCCTTGATGCTTTTGGTGGTCCTGGCCGCGCCGGTGGATAGGGCCCGTGCCCAGGATGAACCCACCGCACCCCAACTGCCGATCCTCCTCTTGAACGGCGCGGTCTACGCCCAGGGATACGACATAGGCGCTTTACCGGCATCCTTCAGGGTGGACGGTTATCCCTCTCAACTCACCGCTCTATATATGGTGCAATGCAAAGGGCCCATAAAGGAGGCATGGGTGGAGGACCTGCGCCGTATCGGGGGCGAACCCCGGGGCTACCTGCCATACAACGCCCTGCTGGCTGGAATGGACGGCGACGCCCGTTCCCGCCTGGGTGAGCTGGATTTCGTGGCCTGGCATGGTCTCTACCAGCCATATTTCAAGGTATCGCCCGCCCTGCAACTTCGCCTGTCGCAGGGAGGAGAAGTGACGGTCCTGGCGGAACTCTTCTCGGCACGTCTCCTGGAGGAGACCCTGGATACGCTGCAGACCCTGCCCGTGGAGGTGATCGGGTCGGCGACCGACGCATGGTGCGCCGTGGTCGCGCTGCGCATGCCTGTGGAGGCCATCAGCGGCGTTGCCTCTATGCCCGAGGTGGAATGGATGGAATTAAGCACGGCGGGTACGCTTCCCGGAGCGCACTCCGGTGTCCCTGACGCGCCCGAGCCCGCAGCGATGCTCGCCCAGGCCTCCAGCAGCGGGGGAGAGAAGGTCGCATTAGGCGATACCGGCCTGGGTACCGGCGGACTCCAGGGGCTTCCGGCTCCCTTAGCCGGTAACGTGCTCTCCATCGACTCCCTGCGGGGAGACGACGGCGCGGACCCGAACGGCCACGGCACGGCGGTGGCGGGCTGCATGTCGGGTGCCGGGCCCGTAGGGGGAACCGCAAGACCTTCCTCGCGGCCAGCCATCATAGCCTTTGCAACCGGCTACGGCCTGGGCAGCCCACCACAGCCCTTGTCACTCTATGCGATGGTGGATAATGCATACTCGCGGGGGGCGAGGGTGTTCCTCTCAGGCAGCGTGCCGGAGGGCAAGGAGTCACTGGGAGCTTACGGCATATACGCTTTCCAGCGCGACGCTTTCGTCTGGAACAACCCGTCTATGACGATGGTGGAGGCGGCGGGCAACGAAGGGACGGATGCCGACGCAGATGGCATGGTGGACGGAGGCAGCCTGCTCGGGGGAGCGACGGCGAAGAACGTCTTGAGCCTGGGGGGCTGCGAGAGCACAAGCACGGGGGAGGGCGAGACGCCCATGCGCTACTCCGAGTTCGGGGGGATATTCACGGGAAAGTTCCCTTCCGCACCCCTGCGGGACGACTATAGCGCCGGCTCCACCGGCGGCATGGCCGCCTTCAGCTCCCGCGGTCCCACCCGGGACGGCAGGATGAAGCCCGACCTGGTGGCGCCGGCCACGGCCATTCTAACCCTGGCGTCGGGCGGCTCGGAATCGGCACCGGGCATCATGCCCTCGGCGTCTCCGGGCTACGTGCGGGCCTACGGCACCAGCATGGCCGCCGCCCAGGCTGCGGCAGGCCTTGCTTCCATGCGCCTCCCCCTGGCCGGGGT
>CAYHAT010000207.1:0-6598 GCA_964354675.1 uncultured Actinomycetota bacterium
TGCGTGCTTTATCCCCAATATGTCCAGTTCCTCCTGGGGGGGATGGGCATCAACGCCGTCGAGAGCCTGCGCGGCAACCGGCTGCGTCTGCGTGGTGTAGGCCTCACCCAGGAGGAACTGGACATATTGGGGATAAAGCACGCAGGCGCCTAGATGGAAGGGGTCGTGTCTTCATTGTTCGGTTCATGGAAGGGGTATAATCTAACACCTCGTTGCTGAAGAACCGAACAATGAAGACACGACCCCTTCCGCAGTTGGAGGAACCTCATATTGCGGGTTTGAGTATCATGAAGAAATGGCAAAAACCTGGGTTTTTGGAACCGATGAAGAGGGAGTAGAGTCGAATTAAGCATGGAAAAAGGGAAAACCGAACCAGACGGAGAAAGAAACAACGGGTAGAAGGAAGGCGAGCAAAGAGGGTGAACAGTATATGAAGATCGAAGTTGATCACGAGGCCGGATTGCCCGGGGTCTTCACGCGCAAGAACGGCGAGGTAGAGATCAACGCGAGCAAGCTCCATTATCGTGAGCTCAACAACATGGTCAAGGGGGCGGCGGCGGAAGGCAGCAAGGAGATCGTACTGGAAAACGTCTACGGGCAACGCTACATCGGCTCCGGGATACGTAAACCGGTGCGTATAATCATACATGGGGTACCGGGCAACGACCTCGGCGCGTTCATGGACGGTCCGAACATCACCGTGGACCACAACGCACAGGACGGCGTAGGGAACACCATGAACAACGGGGTCATCGTGGTGCACGGCCGCGCCGGAGATATCGTGGCCATGGGCATGCGGGGTGGAAAGATATTTATCAAGGACGGCGTGGGTTACCGTGCAGCCATCCATATGAAGGAATACCGCAAGCACCGGCCTATCCTCGTGGTCGGAGGCGAAACCCAGGATTTCCTGGGGGAATACATGGCGGGAGGCCTGGTAATAGCCCTAGGCCTGGGAAAGAAGGGAAAGGCCAGGTTCAAGGCGCAGCACATCGGGACGGGCATGCACGGCGGCCTCATCTTTCTCCGCGGCGAGGTGGAGGAATACCAGCTCGGGAACGAAGCGGCCAGCGGGCCCGCCAGCGATGAGGACATCGATCTCATCAGGCCTTTTATCGAGGAATACGTCGGGTATTTCGGAGGCGACGCGAAGGAAATACTCAGTGCGAGCTTCCTGAAACTGTGGCCGAAGTCATCCCGCCCCTTCGGGGGGCTTTACGCCTATTGAGACAAGAATAGAGACGGGCGAGGGTTGCAGGCCGGCGCACGCCGGCTTTTTATATTCGGCTTTTCCGGAAAGGGCGATCAGGCACGAAAACGAGGTCGCAGAGTCCGATCCGAAACGAAACCGGGTATTATTGAGGCAGTACTGATCTTGGTATTCGTATGGCCGGAGGCGGCGATGAAAGTATACCTCAGCTGTGAGAAGGACAGGGAAGAGCTCTTCCAGGATGTCCTGGAAGCGGACTTCGAGCTGGAGATCCTCCCCGATGATGATCGCACAGGACCCACAGCCGGGGACGTGGTGGTGGTGGACCTGGTCTTCAGGAGCGGTGACTGGCGTGGCTACCTGGACGAGTTACGGCGCGCGTTAGGAGAGGAAGTCCGGCTGGTGGCGGTGCTGCGCTTCGAACAGATGCGGGCCCTGGACCGCCGCGCCCCGCTGGACGATTTCGTAGCCGACGGCGCCATCGGCGAGGAGATGAGGGCACGCCTGCGCCGCATGGCAGGCGGTGAAACGGCAGCTGCCGCGGCGGTAGGAGAGCTGGAGATAGACGAGGACCGCTACGAGGTAAGGGTGGGAGGCATGCCGGTGGAGCTCACCTTCAAGGAGTTCGAGCTGCTGCACTTCCTCATGTCCAAGCCGGGCAAGGTCTTCACCCGCGAGATCCTCCTGGAGCAAGTCTGGGGATACGATTATTTCGGCGGTTCTCGTACGGTCGACGTGCATGTCCGTCGTATCCGCTCCAAGATCGAGCAGGAAGGGCACACCTACATCCGTACCATCCGCGGCGTCGGATACATCTTCGAACACCGCCCCCCGGGATAACGCCCAGCCATTAACAGCCCCGAAATATACATGTAACAAGCATTTAACAGCGCGATAAAATCCCGGAAACCTCTGGCCCCTATGCTGTTGCCCATCGGCAAGTCCGTAGGCGATAGAAGGAGGTCACGATGAAGAGCCCAGGTTTCCGGAGATGGGGACCCCTGCTGTTGGGTATACTCCTCTGCCTTGTATGTTTCATGGTGTTGTCGGGGAATGCCAGGGCAAAGGCGGATCCCACGGGGGAGCAGACCGGCGGAGCCCAGGACCTGGGGGATACGGACCTGGCCGAGGAGGTCGGCCATAACAGGATAGCTATCACCTTTATCTGGGTATTCCTGGGAGCGATACTCGTCTTCTTCATGCAGGCCGGTTTCGCCATGGTGGAGACCGGCTTCACTCAAGAGCGCAACGCCGTGCACGTGATGATGACCAACTTCACCATCTTTGCTGTCGGCGTACTCGGGTACTTCCTGGTGGGTTACGCCCTCATGTTCGGCGGCGTGGGAGCACTTGCCAGCTTGGGCGGCTCGGAGGTGCTGTCCGTCAAGCTGGAGGTAGCCAAGGGGTGGTCGCTTTTCGGCCTGAAAGGATTCGCACTGTCTGGGGAAGGGGTCTACGATGTGGGGATCTTCCTCTTCTTCCTGTTCCAGGTGGTTTTCATGGACACCGCGGCGACCATCGTCACCGGCGCCATGGCCGAGCGCTGGAAGTTCAAGGCTTTCCTGGTCTATGGTCTGTTCATGTCCATGATCCTTTACCCGGTATACGGGCATTGGGTCTGGGGTGGGGGCTGGCTCTCCCAACTGGGGACCAACCTGGGACTTGGGCACGGGTTCGTGGATTTTGCGGGCTCCTCGGTGGTGCATGCAGTGGGAGGCCTGTGCGCTCTTGCCGGCGCTTATGTCCTGGGGTCACGCATCGGCCGTTTCGATAGGGACGGCAAACCGCGCGCCATCCCCGGTCATAACATCCCCATGGCCATCGTCGGAGTGATCATCCTCGTCTTCGGCTGGTTTGGCTTCAACGCCGGGAGCACCCTTAACGGCGGCGACCTGCGTTTCGCGGTTGTGGCGGTGAACACACTTCTTGCCGCCTGCGCAGGCTGCATGACCGCCATGTTCTTCATGTGGAAGAGGTTCGGGAAACCCGACCCCTCCATGACCGCAAACGGCATGCTGGCGGGCCTGGTGGCCATCACCGCACCCTGCGCCTTCGTCCCCGCCTGGGCGGCGGTGGTCATCGGCGGGGTGGCGGGCATAATAGTCTGCCTGGGCGTCCTGGCGGTGGAGAGGTGGAGGATAGACGACCCCGTCGGAGCGGTTGCCGTGCACGGCTTCAACGGCCTGTGGGGGGTCTTCGCGCTGGGGCTCTTCGCCGACGGAACCTATGGTGCCGGTTTAAACGGAGTAGGCGGTGGCGTGAGAGGGCTCTTCTTCGGAGACGCCGGTCAGTTTGCCGCCCAACTCATCGGGGCGATAGCTTGTGCCGTGTTCGTCCTCGGGCTCTCCTATCTCTTTTTCAGGTTGCAGGACAGGATACAGGGCATCCGCGTCGCTCCCCAGGTGGAGGTGGATGGGCTCGACATCCATGAGATGGGGGTCTCCGCCTATGTGCGTGACGGCCAGATGAGGTTGCCCCTTTCCATGCCGGCGACGGTGGCCGCAGAGGAACTGCCGTATAAGAAAAGGAGGGCCGCAAGTTGAAAAAGATAGAGGCGTTGATCAGGCCGGAGCGCCTGGAAGCGGTCATGGAAGAGCTGAGAAAGCTGGGATACCCAGGGATGACGGTCACCGAGGTGCGGGGGCATGGCAAGCAGAAAGGCGTCACCCAGAGGTGGAGGGGCGCCGAGTACCGTGTCGAGTTCCTCCCCAAGATGAAGCTCGAGGCGGTGGTGTTGGACGAGGACACGGGAAAGGTGGTCAGCGCCGTGGTGCGGGCCGCCCGCACCGGGTCCATCGGAGACGGTAAGGTGTTCATCTATGACGTGGAAGACGCCGTGCGCATCCGTACCGGTGAATCCGGGTTCAATGCCATTTAACCTAGATTTAACAAGGCTGAAAAGGAGGCGAAATACAGCGCAGACATAATCTAAGTCGAGAAAGAGCATAAGGAAAAACAGGCCCGAAAAGCAAAAAGGGAGGAGTGGTCATGACTACCAAGGATAAGGAATACGTTCTCAAGATGGCCCGGGAGAACGACGTACGGTTCATCCGGCTGTGGTTCACCGACATCCTGGGATTCCTGAAGAGCTTCGCCATCACCATCAGCGAGCTCGAGGAGGCCATGGAGGACGGGATGGGGTTCGATGGGTCGTCCATCGAGGGCTATGCCCGCATCGACGAGAGCGACATGGTCGCCATGCCCGACCCCAGCACTTTCGCCATCCTGCCCTGGAGGCCGCGGGAGCACAACGCCGTGGGGCGCATGTTCTGCGATATCATAAGGCCGGGCGGCGAGCCCTACGAGAAAGACCCCCGCTTCGTCCTCAAGAAGAACCTGGCCCGGGCGGCGGAGAAGGGCTACACGTATTATGTCGGGCCGGAGCTGGAGTTCTTCTACTTCAAGTCCCCTGAGTCCACCGAGGTCCTTGACCGCGGCGGGTATTTCGACCTGACCCCCCTCGACGTGGCCAGCGACCTGCGCCGCGACACCGTCATCGCCCTGGAGGAGCTGGGTATCGGCGTGGAGTATAGCCACCATGAGGTAGGGCCCAGCCAGCATGAGATCGACATGCGCTACACCGACGCCCTGACCATGGCGGATAACGCCATGACCTTCCGCCTGGTGGTCAAGGAAGTGGCCCTGCTCAACAGCGTATACGCCACCTTTATGCCCAAGCCCCTGTTCGGGCATAACGGCAGCGGCATGCATACCCACATGTCCCTCTTCAACGGGGACAAGAACACCTTCTACGATCCCGGCGACCCCAATCACCTCTCGGACACGGCGAAGAAGTTCATCGCGGGCCTGCTGCACCATGCTGCGGAGATAACCCTGGTGTGCAACCAGTGGGTGAACTCGTACAAGCGGTTGGTGCCGGGTTACGAGGCGCCGGTGTATCTCTCCTGGGCGGTGCGCAACCGTTCCGACCTCGTGCGGGTGCCGGAGTACAAGCCGGGCAAGGAGAAGGCCACCCGCGTCGAGTTCCGCTCCCCGGACCCCGCCTGCAACCCCTACCTGGCCTTCGCCTGCATGCTGGCTGCCGGACTGGAGGGTATCGAGAAGGATTACGAACTGGCCGATTCCGTCGAGCGCAACGTGTACGAGATGAGCGCTACCGAGCGCAAGGAACTGGGCATAGGGCAACTTCCGGAGGACCTCTGGGAGGCCATCCAACTGGCGGAGACGAGCGAACTGCTGCGCAAGACCCTGGGCGAAACGGTCTTCGAATCGCTCATCGAGAACAAGAAGATCGAGTGGGAGCGCTACCGCGCCCAGGTCACCGAGTGGGAGCTGGACAGCTACCTGCCGGTGCTGTAAGTCTAAGGGGTGAGAAGGCATGAGGATCGCGCTAGCCCAGATAAACACCGCGGTCGGAGACCTGGACGGCAACCGCGCACTGGTCCTCAAGAACCTGCATGAGGCGGAGAGCATGGGAGCCGACCTTGTCTGCTTCCCCGAGCTCGCCCTGTGCGGTTACCCGCCCGAGGATCTGCTCCTGAAGCGGGACTTCCTGGCGGGCTGCTCGCGTTCCCTGCAGGTGCTCGCGCATGAGGTGGGGGAGACCGCCGTCCTGGTGGGCACCATCGACCTCTGCGAGGACCTCTTCAACGCCGCCGCCGTCATCCACTGCGGCGAGGTGATCGCCATGTACCACAAACACTTCCTCCCCAATTACGGCGTTTTCGACGAGAACCGGTACTTCGCGGCCGGGGGTGAGGGATTGGTGATCGAGGTCGCGGGGGTGCGGGTGGGGGTAACGGTGTGCGAGGATATCTGGTATCCTGGGGGACCCGTGGAATCGGAGGTAGCCTTCGGTGGCGCCGAGTTGGTGGTCAACCTCTCCTCCTCGCCCTATCACCGCGGAAAACATAGGGCCAGGGAGAGCCTCCTGCAGGCCAGGGCGGCGGACAGCACCGCCATCGTCGCCTACGTAAACTGCGTGGGAGGCCAGGACGAACTCGTCTTCGACGGGGGCTCTATGATCCTCCACCCCAGGCGCGGCAGGCTCGCGTCCTCTCCGCACTTCGTGGAGCATATCTTGCACTGCGATGTGGACACTACCGGGCTGTGGGCCCAGAGGATGGCCAAGCCTATACATAGGTATATGCGTCAGGGCGCTCTCCGCAGACCGACGCGGGTCTTAGAGCTTGACGGACAAGAGAGTCCGGGGGCAGGAGGGCGCCCACCATTAAATATACAGGATATCGCGGCGCTGCGAGATGAAGAGGAGGTGCTGCAGGCGCTCCTCATGGGTCTGCGCGATTACGTGCGTAAGAACGGTTTTCAGGACGTGCTGTTCGGGCTCTCGGGAGGAATAGACTCCAGCCTCGTCGCGGTGCTGGCCGCGAGTGCCCTGGGCCCCTCGCGGGTACACGCCGTCTTCAT
>CAYHAT010000208.1:0-6569 GCA_964354675.1 uncultured Actinomycetota bacterium
TGAGCATGATCATCGGCGATGAGGCCCACGGCCTGAATCACTCCGAGCTCATGGATATCCTCGAGGACAAGGGGATGGAGGTGGAGGTGATAGACGGCGGTCAGCCGGTCTATCATTACATCTTCGGGGTGGAATAGGGCAGCGGATCTTGCGGGGGGCTGTTTTATGCCTGGACCGGTAGAACGCCGGGTCGAGGAGTTGGAATCGCACTGGAGGGCTCTCCAGGAGCCCGTCAGCGCTATCAGCGGCATAGGACAGAGCTTCCTGCGCCACCTGCACGCCATGGACATCCACAGCGTGGAAGCCCTTTTCTATCACTTTCCCCGGCGTTATCTCGACCGGCGTAAGCTGTCTACGATAGGCGAGGTGCGCATCGGCGAGGAGACCACCGTGGTGGGCACGGTGCGCAAGGCCGACCTCAACCGAACCTCGCGCAACAAGAGCGTCCTCAACGTGGCCATCTACGACGGCTCGGCCTACCTGTACGGCGTGTGGTTCAACCAGCCCTACCATGCAGACCGGTTGCAGCCCGGCACGGAGGTGGCGTTCTCGGGAAGGGTGCAGTACCGCTACGGGCGCCTGCAGATGGTAAACCCCGCATACGACATACTGGAGGACTCCGGCGAAGTGGGCATGAAGACGGTGCATACCGGGCGTATAATCCCCCTCCACCCAGCCACCCAGAAGCTGAGCGCCGCCATGCTGCGCCGCCTCATCATGCGTGCCCTGGACCAGTACGGCGACCTGCCCGACCATATTCCCTACGGGCTGCGGCTGCGCTATGGCTATCCCCATCGCACCCAGGCCCTGCGCGAGATGCATTTCCCCGGTTCCGTGGGGCGACTCAATCGCGCCCGCCAGCGCATGGTCTACGACGAACTCCTGGTGATGCAGGTGGCCCTGGCCCTGCGCCGCCAGCGCCTCAAGCTGGACACGCCCGGCATAGCCCATGCCGCTCCCGGCGACCTGCTGGAGTCCTTCACTGCGTCCCTGCCCTTCCGCCTCACAACAGCCCAGAGGAAAGCCTTCGAGGAGATAAGCGAGGACATGTCCGTGCCCTATCCCATGAACCGGTTGCTGCATGGGGAGGTGGGTTCCGGAAAGACGGTGGTGGCCCTGCAGGCGCTGCTGCTCACGCGGGAGAGCGGTCACCAGGGCGCCATAATGGCTCCCACCGAGGTCCTGGCGGAACAGCACTTCCTGAACATAACCGGCCTGCTCTCGGACAGCTTGGGATTGCGGGTGGAGCTGCTCACCGGCAACACCACCGGCGCCAGGCGCAGGGAGGTCCTGGAGGCGGCGAGCAGCGGAGCCCTCGACATACTGGTGGGGACGCACGCCCTGATCCAGGAAGACGTGGGGTTCAAGAGCCTGGGCCTGATAGTCGTGGACGAGCAGCACCGTTTCGGGCTGCGCCAGAGGATGCTCCTGAAGGAGAAGGGCGCATATCCGGACACCCTGATCATGACGGCCACACCCATCCCGCGCACCCTTTCCCTCACCCTCTACGGCGACCTGGAGGTCTCGGTGCTGGACGAGCTGCCGGCGGGGCGGGCCGGGACGCGCACCTTGGTGGTCGGTCCGGACGGCAGGAAGGAGGCCCACGAGCTCATCCGAGGGGAACTGGCCAAGGGCAGGCAGGCCTTCGTGGTCTGCCCGCTGGTGGACGTGTCTCCCGCCATCGAGGCCAAAGCGGCGGAGAAGGAGGTGCGGGAGCTCTCGAAGGTGTTTTCCGACTCGAACATCGGGCTCCTGCACGGCCAGATGGCCAAGGTGGACAAGGACACCGTGATGGCGGGTTTCCGTTGCGGCGAGGTGCAGCTCCTGGTATCCACCACGGTCATCGAGGTGGGCATCGATATCCCCAACGCAACGGTGATGATGGTGGAGAACGCAGACCGTTTCGGTCTCTCCCAGCTCCACCAGCTGCGCGGCCGGGTGGGACGGGGCGAACACCCCTCCCACAGTGTGTTCGTCTTCGATGGCGACACCGAGGAGTCGCAGCAGCGTATGCGGGCCATTGCCGAGATAGAAGACGGCTTCAATCTGGCCGAGGCCGACCTGGAAATCCGCGGCGAAGGCTCGTTGTTCGGCACCCGCCAATCGGGCATGCCGGACCTGCGGGTGGCCAGGCTCACCCGGGACTTCCGCCTGCTCAAGCAAGCCCGTGCCGACGCCTTCGCCCTGGTAGATAAGGACCCACACCTGCGGGACCCCGAGCACCTCCTGCTGCGCCTGGAGGTGGCAAACCGCTTCCGCGAGAACCTGGAATGGCTCTTCCAGGCTTGACGGGATCTGCCGTCCGACCGACACACCTCTGAAGATCATCGATCCAAATGGATGAGGGTATTGGGCAGAGACCTCACTGGCGCCGCTTCCCGCTGGCCGTTTCCAACCCTTCCTGTCGTTGGCAGGCTTTCTCTTATTGACGCATGTTTGCCGGGACATGAAACGTTGATGATATCATCTCTAAAGAGGCACCTTTCCATCTCCTAGTGTCGAGGTCGAGAATGAAAAGAACGCTGATAACCGTTTTTTGCGGTATTGCGGCGGTAGTTTTTCTGCTGGCGGTCTTACTTCCAGCCGTTGCGGCGCATGCCGTGCCGCAGGGCAACGAAGACCCCCGCCTCATGCGGGTGTCGCCCTCCGGGGGAGGGGTGTTGGGCAGGGATGCCACGGTGTCCCTATCCTTCAACCGTCCCATGGACCCGGAGAGCCTGGAGCGTGCGGTATATTTCGAGCCGCCGGTGAGTTTTGCCGTTTCCGGAGAGTCCGAGTGCCTGGTAGTGCCGGTGAACCTGCTGGCGCCGAACACGCAGTATTCCTTCCGCTTGCAGCCGGGCTCCGCCCGTGACCTGGAGGGAAGGAGGTTCGAGGGGGAAGCGGCCTTTACCTTCACCACTCGCGGGGACGGGATGATCATGGAGATACCCGCCTTTTCCTTTCGCGGCGAGATAGTGGAGGCGAAAGACCCCCAGGGAGTGGCCAGTGTCATAGGTTTCGGGGTGGGACATTATCCCGGCACGGGGCGCCCCGGGAGGGGTAACTTCGTAGTCATGGCCCATGCCAGCGGCCAGATCGACTTTACCTTCAACCGGCTCTTCGACCTCGAGGAAGGGGACGAGATAAGGGTGACCTACGGCGGTAGGGATTACATATACCGCTGGAGCGAGGGAAGGGTGGTGAGTGACACGGAGATGTGGATCGTGGACCCTACCGCCGATCCTATCCTTACCGCCTTCGTCTGCTGCGCCGAGAACGGCAGGCCGTCCCCCACCTTCCACCCACCCTTCCGCTACGTCGTCCGCGCAGCACTCGCAGGGGCAAGCCCCTAGCATGACCTTCATGCCGTAGAATAGAGCCATGAGGATCATTGCCGGGGAGGCTAAAGGAAGGCATATCAAGGCGCCACGGGGGCGTGCCACGCGTCCCATGCGGGACTTCGTGCGCGAGGCGGTGTTCAGCATGCTGAGCGAGAGGACATCGGGAGCGAGGGTACTGGACCTCTTCGCCGGAAGCGGCTCGCTGGGGCTGGAAGCTCTCAGCCGGGGGGCCGAGGAGGCGGTCTTCGTGGACCGCGGCCGGGAGCCCGGACGTATTATCCAGGAGAATCTGGATATGCTTGGAATGGCGGACAGGGGCAGGGTGGTGAGAGCGGAGATTCTCGAATACCTGCGCAAAACCCGTTTTCCAGAGCGGCCTTTCAATTTGATTTTTATAGACCCACCCTATAGAATTAATTTGATATACCGGCAAGAGATGCTTAAAAGCTTAGCCGAAGGCGGGTTTCTGGCCCCATCGGCGGTGGTTATCATAGAGGCTCCACTGCGGAGCTCGTCCCCGGGTTCGCCTGAGGGAGTGCACTTCCGGGAGAGGCGGAAGTACGGGGAGACCGCGGTGGATGTTTATGTAAGAGAGGAAAATACTGTAAGCATGGAGGAGGGGCCGCAAGCGACATGACAGTAGCCATCTGTCCGGGCACTTTCGATCCCATAACGTGTGGCCACCTGGACGTGATCAGCAGGGCCTGCAAATTCTTCAACAGGTTCATCGTGGCGGTGGCCGTCAACCCGCTCAAGCAACCACTCTTCACCCTGGAGGAGAGGGTCAACTTACTGGGGAAGACCACTGCGGGTTTGGGGAACGTGGAGGTAACCGCCTTTGACACCCTGCTGATCGATTTCGCGCGCAAGGCAGGCGCTACGGTGATCGTCAAAGGACTGAGGGCCATAAGCGACTTCGAGTACGAGTTCCAGATGTCTCAGATAAACCAGGCCATGGACGAGGAGATCGAGACCTTCTTCGTCATGGCCAACCCCGAGTACACCTTTATCAGCTCGAGCGCGGTGCGGGAGGTGGCCAGCTACGGGGGCTCAATAAGCGGCTTGGTGCCGGAAAACGTAGAGGGGGAGCTGAGTGAGATGTTCGAGAGTAAGTTCGGCAAGTTGAAGAAAGGGGCGGTCTAGATGGACGTCTTTCAACAACTGGATAGGATAGAGGACCTCATCGTATCAAGCAAACACGTACCCTTTTCGTCATCGGTGATGGTCAACGAGACCGAGGTCTTCGAGTTACTGGACGAGTTCCGTAGCTCCCTTCCCGAGGAATTGAAGCAGGCGCGCTGGATGGTCAAGGAAAAGCAGGAGCTCATGGACGAGGCGCGTAAGGAGTCGGAGCGCATCCGTGAGGAGGCGATGGAGGAACGAGTGCGCCTCATAGAGGAAACCGAGATCATCAAGGCGGCCCGGGCCGAGGCGGAAAGGCTCGTTGAGGAAGCCCAGGCCCAATCGAGAGAGATCCGCCTCGAGGCCGAGGATTACGCGGATGAGCGACTGGCCAACCTGGAGGTAACCTGCTACAAGCTCCTCGAGGTGATCAAGCGGGCGCGGGAGAGGCTGCAGGGACCCCAGGAACAGGCTGAGGAAAAAGAGGAGTTCGACCTGGAATAGCAGGCGAGACCCCCGGAAGCGCACCGCTTGCGGCGCGATCGCATAGAGATTGGGACGGAGGATCCAGGCAGCAACGGAGATCGCCCCCCACTAAAGCTGCCCCGGTGTGATAAGTAGCCCGATGCCGGGACGACCCCGCTGAGATACATCACAAGGTATATGAAGATGACCGAGAAGCTCGTCTCACGCCAACTCAAAACCCCTGTAACCAACCTCCTCAAGAAGGTGTTTTCAAGGGAGAGGTTATCGGCCAAGCTGGACATCGCCGTGGGCGAACACGGGCTCACCGAGAAAAGCGACCGTGGGGACCTCGGGCTGGAGATATGGCTGGAGAGCAGCCCGGATGGCATACGGGTGAAGGGTAAGATAGCGGGTTCCGTTTCCATGCAGTGCACCCGCTGCCTGGAGGAATACCGCCAGGACCTGGACATCGGCGTCGATGAGTTCTACCGACGCCCAGGCCTCGGCGCGGTGACGGGTGACGGCAAGCACCTGGCGTATGCGGATGTGCAGGAGGAAGACGAGTATATCATCGAGGAGGGGGTCATCGATCTGAGCCTCTTGGTGAACGATGCCGTGATGCTCAGCCTTCCCATCAAGCATCTGTGCAGCGAGGAGTGCAGGGGATTGTGCCAATCGTGTGGTACAAACCTGAACGAGGGAGAATGCGGTTGCGAAGTGGGGAGCATCGATCCCCGCCTCGAGGTCCTGAGGTCCCTGCTGGACCGCGAGGAGGACTGAACAGGACTGTAGGCTGTACAAACGGGCTTGGCTTGACCGTGCTGGGGCCCGAGCATATACTCTGGTGGTGCTTTTTCGAGAGGAAGATAGAGGAAAAGGAAGGTTTTTCCGGAGGTAAGAAATGGCGGTACCCAAGCGCAAAAAATCACGTTCGCGCACCGCATCCAGGCGTGCGAAGTGGGGCATACAACCGCCTCCGAAGTCGGAGTGCCCGCAATGCCATTCCCCTAAACTGCCCCACCGGGCATGCCCGAACTGCGGCACCTATAACGGTCGGGAAGTGCTGGAGACGGAATAACTTCGTGCCGACTCTTACGCGCGATACCTGGTGAACTGCCACTAGTAGTATCGTTGATGCGCTCCCACGAGCGGCAGAGGGCCCGAGAAAAGGAGACCCACGCAGCACGGGCTATATCAGGCGAAGGCTTATATAGGTTCTGGAGCTTCTATTGTGGCTGTTCGCGAGAAGGTGACGGTAGCCCTCGACGCCATGGGCGGGGACAACGCTCCCGAGGCGAACGTCTCGGGCGCGCTGGACGCCCGCGACGAAATGGAGATAGATGTGCTGTTAGTGGGCGACGAGGCCGTCCTCACGCACCTCCTCGATTCCATGGGTCGCGGTCGGCTGGAGATACTGCATGCCCCGGACGCGGTTACCATGGAGGAGGAGGGCGCCTTCGCCATCAAGAGCCGCGAGAGCGCATCGGTGGTCGTAGCCGCCGAGGCCGTGCGCGATGGCAGGGCGCAGGCCATGGTCTCGGCGGGGAACACCGGTGCTGCCATGGCGGCCGCTTTTTTCTCGTGGGGCAGGATGAAAGGCATCAAGCGGCCGGCAGTGGCCGTGGTCTTCGACATGTCCCTGGAGCGCTGCCTGGCCAA
>CAYHAT010000209.1:0-6558 GCA_964354675.1 uncultured Actinomycetota bacterium
CCCCATGGTGCAGTTGGACGGCGGGCGTTTCGCCACCTCCGACTTGAACGACCTCTACCGCCGGGTGATCAACCGCAATAACCGCCTGAAGAGGCTGCTGGACCTGGGTGCCCCTGAGATCATCGTGAACAACGAGAAAAGGATGCTGCAGGAAGCGGTGGAAGCCCTCTTCGACAACGGACGACGGGGAAGGGCGGTGACCGGCCCGGGCAACCGACCGCTCAAATCCCTCTCCGACATGCTCAAGGGAAAGCAGGGTCGTTTCCGCCAGAACCTGCTGGGCAAGAGGGTCGACTACTCCGGCCGCTCGGTCATCGTGGTGGGCCCCAACCTCAAGCTGCACCAGTGCGGCCTGCCCAAGCAGATGGCCCTGGAGCTCTTCAAGCCCTTCGTGATGAAACTATTAGTGGACAAGGAATACGCCCAGAACATAAAGAGCGCCAAGAGGATGGTGGAACGCCAGCGCCCCGAGGTGTGGGACGTGCTGGACGAGGTCATCCAGGAGCACCCGGTGCTCCTGAACCGCGCCCCCACCCTGCACCGTCTGGGCATCCAGGCCTTCGAGCCGGTGCTGGTGGAGGGCAAGGCTATCCAGATACACCCCCTGGTGTGCACCGCCTTCAACGCCGACTTCGACGGTGACCAGATGGCCGTGCACCTGCCGCTCTCTTCCGAGGCGCAGGCGGAGTCGCGCATCCTCATGCTCTCGGCCCACAACATCCTCTCTCCGGCCCACGGACGCCCCATCACCACCCCTACCCAGGACATGGTGCTGGGCGCCTCCTATCTCACGGTGGTCAAGGAGGGGGAGAAGGGCGAGGGCAAGATATTCGCCTCCGCGGACGAGGCCATCATGGCCTACGAGTTCAAAGAGGTGCAGCTGCACGCCCCGGTCAAGGTGCGCGTGCGCCAGAAGGGGCGTCCCGCCAAGGTGTATGACACCTCGGTAGGGAGGGTGATCTTCAACAACGCCCTGCCCGACGATTACACGTACATCAACGAGCCCATAACCAAGTCCAACCTGCAGCACATCGTCACCGACATCGCGAGCCGTTACGACACGGTGAGGACCGCGGAGATCCTGGACAACATCAAGCGAGTGGGCTTCCATTTCGCCACCCGGGCCGGCATCACCATCTCCGTGCAGGACATCACCGTACCCCCGGACAAGGAACAGATCCTCGAGGCCCCGGAGGCGGAAGTGGAGAGGATCGAGGAGAACTACAAGCGCGGCCTGATCACCGACGACGAGCGCCACCAGAGGGTGGTGGAGCTGTGGACGGAGGCCACCGACGAGGTCACCGAGGCCATGGAGCGCAGCTTCGACACCTTCAACCCCATCTTCCTCATGGCAAACTCGGGAGCCCGCGGCAACATCAAGCAGATCCGGCAGCTGGCCGGCATGCGCGGCCTGGTGGCCAACCCCAAGGGTGAGATCATCGACCGCCCCATCAAGTCCAACTTCCGGGAAGGGCTCACCGTGCTGGAGTACTTCATCTCCACCCACGGGGCCAGGAAAGGGCTGGCGGATACCGCGCTCAGGACCGCCGACTCCGGTTACCTCACCCGCCGCCTGGTGGACGTGTCCCAGGAGGTCATCGTGCGGGAGCATGATTGCGGGACGGACAAGGGTATCCCCGTGAAGGTGCTCAACGACCAGGGCGAGCTCAACACCTCGCTGGCCGCCCGCGTTACCCTGAAGAGGGTCAGCCATCCCAGGACCAGGGAGGTCTTGATCTCAAAGAACCAGGAGATCGACCAGGAGATGGTGGAGAGGCTGTCCAAGCTGGGAATAGAGGAGATCAACGTACGCTCGGTCATGACCTGCGAATCGCGCTACGGCGTATGCAGCCGCTGCTACGGCACCATGCTGGCCACTGGCAGGCTGGTGGAGATCGGGGAGGCGGTGGGGATCATCGCCGCCCAGTCCATCGGCGAGCCCGGCACCCAGCTCACCATGCGCACCTTCCACACCGGCGGTGTGGCGGGGGAGGACATCACCCACGGCCTGCCCAGGGTGGTGGAGCTCTTCGAGGCCCGCAAGCCCAAGGGGCAGGCGGTCATCGCCGACATCTCCGGCAAGGTGGAGATCGAGGAGTCCGAGAAGGCGCGCAAGATAACCATCACCGGATCGGGCAGCAAGGAACACGCCTACCAGGTGCCTCGCCGCGCGCGCCTGAGGGTGCGCGACGGCCAGGAGGTCGCGGCGGGAGACCAGCTCACCGAGGGTTCGGCCAATCCCCACGACATCCTGCGCGTGCTGGGGCCGCAGGCGGCCCAGCTGTACATGGTGCAGGAGGTGCAGGAGGTCTATAAGAGCCAGGGCGTGGACATCCACGACAAGCACATCGAGCTCATCGTGCGCCAGATGATGAAGAAAGTGGAGGTAGTGGAGGCCGGAGACACCGACCTGCTGCCGGGCGAGAAAGCGGACCGCAAATCCTTCGCCGAGGTCAACGAGGCCGTAGCGTCGGAGGGAGGAGAGCAGGCATCGGCGCGCCAGATGCTCCTGGGCATCACCAAGGCCTCCCTGGCTACCGACTCCTTCCTCTCGGCCGCATCTTTCCAGGAGACCACGCGCGTGCTCACCGATGCCGCCATCTCCGGGAGGGTAGACCCGCTGCTGGGGCTCAAGGAGAACGTCATCATCGGCAAACTCATACCGGCGGGCACGGGCATGAGCTGCTACCGCAACATCAAGGTCAAGCCCAAGCATGCGGGTATCAGCCTCCTGGAGGAAGTGGAGGCCCTGACCTCGGGAGGCGGTAGGGCTGGCGCGCCCACGGTGGAGGAGCTGGAGGAGTTGTTCGGGACCGAGACCGTCTCCGCGGTCCTGGAGGCAGACGAGACCGACATCGCTGAACTCGGCCTTTCCGTCCGGACGAAGAACCAGCTCAAGCAGGCGAAGGTCAATACAAAAGGCGATCTGCTGAGGATGAGCGAGGACGAGCTCTACGATGCCGGTCTTGGAAAAGGCAACGTGGAAGAGCTGAAGAAGGCTGGTTTCCTGCGGGAGCCCGAGGAGGTCGAAGAGGCGGAGCACTAAGGGCTTCTATCAGTTGATTTGTTGACACCTCAATGGGGTGATGGTAAACTTGCGCCTTGGTGTGTTGAATGTAAAAAAGCAGGTAGATCAAAGTATTGTTCTCTTGAGGAGGTAGACTTGCCGACCATCAACCAGCTGGTACGCAAGGGCCGTAAGGACAAGCGAAAGAAGACCAAGACGCCGGCGCTGCAAGGCTGCCCTCAAAGACGGGGCGTTTGTACGCAGGTCAAGACGACGACACCCAAGAAGCCTAACTCGGCCCTGCGTAAGATCTCCAGGGTGAGGCTGACCAACGGCATCGAGGTGACCTCCTATATACCCGGGATCGGTCATAATCTGCAGGAGCACTCCATCGTCCTGGTAAGGGGAGGCAGGGTCAAGGACCTGCCGGGAGTGCGCTATAAGATCATCCGCGGCACCCTGGATGCCGCGGGGGTCGTCGACCGCAAGCAATCGCGTTCCAGGTACGGGACGAAGAAAGCAGCCGGCCTGTAGCCGCCGGGGAGTCGAGGAGAGAGAGGATGCCGAGGAAAGGACCAGCGCCCAAGCGGGAGATCCCGCCCGACACCAGGTACCACAGCGTACTGGTAGAGCAGTATATCCGGAAGATCATGCTGGACGGCAAGAAGAGCCATGCGGAGAAGATCGTCTACGGCGCCCTGGACATAATGCATGAAAAGACCGGCAACGACCCCCTTGTGGTATTGCGCAAGGCCACCGACAACGTGCGCCCCGTCCTGGAGGTGCGGTCACGCCGCGTGGGCGGCGCCAGCTATCAGGTACCGGTAGAGGTGCGACCGCGGCGCAGCACCACCCTGGCCATCCGGTGGATAACCAACTACTCGCGTCAGCGCAAGGAGAAGACCATGAAGGAACGCCTGGCCATGGAGCTCCTGGACGCTTCCAACAGCATGGGCGCCTCTATCAAGAAAAAGGAAGACCTGCACAAGATGGCGGAGGCCAACAAGGCCTTTGCCCATTACCGGTGGTAGGATGAAAGTAACGACGACGGGAAGGGTAGAGAAATTGTCCGGGGAGGAGGAACGCTTCCCCCTCGACAACGTGCGCAATATCGGGATCATATCCCATATCGACGCCGGGAAGACCACCACCACCGAGAGGATCCTCTTCTATACTGGAAAGACCTATAAAATGGGCGAGGTGCATGAGGGCTCTACGGTCATGGATTGGATGGTGCAGGAGCAGGAGAGGGGAATAACCATCACCAGCGCAGCCACCACCTGTTTCTGGAGAGACCATAAGATAAACATTATAGATACACCCGGGCACGTGGACTTCACTGTAGAGGTAGAACGCTCTTTGAGGGTGTTGGACGGCGCCATCGCCATCCTTGACGCCGTCGCCGGCGTGGAGCCGCAGACGGAGACGGTGTGGAGACAGGCGGACCATTACCGGGTGCCGCGGATATGTTATGTCAACAAGATGGACCGCCCCGGGGCGGATTATTTCGAGTGCCTGGATATGATCGAGGACCGTTTCGACACCCGGCCGGTGGCGGTGCACATCCCCATAGGCATGGAGGGCGGGTTCCAGGGATTCGTGGACCTGGTCGAGATGCGGGCCCTGCTCTATACGGACGAGCTGGGCACGCAGTGGGAATGGGCCGAGATCCCCGAGGACCTCCGGATAGCCGCCGAGCTTTACCACTATAGCCTGCTGGAGACCTGCGCGGCCTACGACGACGAACTCATGGATAAATATCTGCAGGGCGAGAGGAGCATAACCCCAGAGGAGATACGCGCAGCGTTGCGCGTGGGCGTCCTCGCATGCGAGCTGACGCCGGTCTTCTGCGGCGCTTCTTTCCGCAACAAGGGGGTGCAACCACTCCTGGACGGAGTGGTGGACCTTCTTCCCTCGCCACTGGACGTCCTACCTATCGAGGGGATACACCTGGGCAAAGAGGACAAGAAGGAGATAAGGCAGGCCTCGGACGAGGAGCCCTTCTCCGCCCTGGCCTTCAAGGTCGTCTCAGACCCCTACGTGGGTAGACTGATCTACTTGAGGGTCTATTCGGGCACCCTGCGGGCCGGCTCCGCCGTGTTCAACAGCACCCGTAAGAAGAAGGAACGCATCGGCCGCCTGCTCCAGATGCACGCCAATCACCGCGAGGAGCGGGAGACCATCTATACCGGGGACATCGTGGCGGCGGTGGGCTTGAAGGATACCTTCACCGGGGACACCCTGTGTTCCGCGCACCGGCCCGTCCTGCTGGAGTCCATGGTCTTCCCGGCGCCGGTGATCTCCGTGGCCATCGAGCCCAAGACCAAGGCCGACCAGGACAAGCTGAGCGAGGCCATGGAGCGCGTCTCCGACGAGGACCCCACCTTCCGGGTGAAACTGGATCCCGAGACGGGCCAGACCATCATCTCGGGCATGGGGGAGCTTCATCTGGAGATCATCGTGGACCGGCTGCTGCGGGAGTTCGGGGTAGGCGCCAACGTGGGGAGGCCGCAGGTCTCTTACCGGGAGGCGATCGTCGGACATGCCCGTGGAGTGGAGGGCAAGTTCATCCGCCAGACGGGGGGGCACGGGCAATACGGCCACGTCGTCATCGACGTCGAGCCCCTGCCCCGGGGCGGAGGTTTCGAATTCGTGAACAAGGTCACGGGCAACGCCATCCCCAAGGAGTTCATCCCGGCGGTGGGGCAGGGAGTGCGGGGGGCCATGGAATTCGGCGTGCTCGCGGGATACCCGGTGGTGGACGTTAAGGTGACCGTGAAGGGCGGTTCCTACCACGAGGTGGACTCCTCGGAGCTGGCGTTCAAAGCGGCGGGTTCGGCGGCCATGCAGGAGGCGTTGCGGCGGGCGGAGCCCATATTATTAGAACCGGTCATGAGCGTGCAGATAACCGTGGCGGAGGAGTACCTGGGCGATATCATCGCGGACGTCAATGCGCGGCGTGGCAAGGTCGAGGGCATGGAGACGCGGGGCAGGCAGCAGGTGGTGAACACTTTCATCCCGTTGGCTGAGACCTTCGGATACGCTACGGACATGCGCTCCCTGAGCCAGGGAAGGGCGACCCACCACATGCAGTTCTCGCATTATAGCAAGGTGCCGCATAACATCTCGGCGGAGATCGTGCGTCGCATCAGGGGTGAATAAATGAGTCTTGTACGGAGGACTGAGGACTATTAGAATAGGGAAGTTGTGTCTAAAGCGCGACACGAGTAGCTGATTCAGGAGGAATGAAAAAATGGCCAAGAAGAAATTCGAGAGGACCAAGCCCCATGTGAACGTGGGAACCATCGGACACGTGGACCACGGCAAGACCACCCTCACCTCGGCCATAACCAGGTGTCTGTCCAGCCAGGGCCAGGAAGTGGAAGTGCGGTCCTTCGACTCCATAGACAACGCTCCGGAGGAGAAGGAACGGGGCATCACCATCGCCATCGCCCACGTGGAGTACCAGACGGAGAAGCGCCACTACGCCCACGTGGACTGCCCCGGCCACGCCGACTACATCAAGAACATGATCACCGGCGCCGCCCAGA
>CAYHAT010000210.1:0-6536 GCA_964354675.1 uncultured Actinomycetota bacterium
CCCGTAAATCGGAGAACCCCTCTATCACCCGCGACGTATCGGGTGAGGGGGTGCAGCAGGCCCTGCTCAAGATCCTGGAGGGCACGGTGGCGAGCGTGCCTCCGCAGGGAGGCCGCAAGCACCCCCACCAGGAGTTCATACAGATCGATACCACTAACATCCTCTTCATCTGCGGCGGTGCCTTCTCGGGGCTGGAGAGCATGGTCGAGAACCGCATCGGGAAGAAAGGCGTGGGCTTCGGCGCGGACGTGAGGAAAAGGGAGGACAAGGACATCGGTGAGATCCTGGAACAGGTGATGCCCGAGGACCTGCTCAAGTACGGGCTCATCCCGGAGTTCGTGGGGCGCCTGCCGGTGATCGCCGCCTTCCACGGACTTAACGAGGCCGACCTGGTATGCATCCTCACCGAGCCCAAGAACGCCCTGGTGAAGCAGTATAAGAAGTTCTTCGAGTTCGACGGCGTGGAGCTGCGCTTCACCGAGGGGGCGCTGCGCGCCGTGGCTCGCAAGGCCACCCAGAGGACCACCGGCGCGCGGGGACTCCGGGCTATCATGGAGGAGAGCCTGCTCAACGTGATGTACGAACTGCCCTCGCGCAACGACATCATCCGCTGCGTGGTCACCAAGGATACCGTGGAGAAGGGCATTGAGCCCACCCTGGTGACCTCGGGCGGGGAGTATAAGGACGAGGAGAGCGCCTAGCGGTCTTAACGGGGCCGTGTCTTCATTATTCGGTTTTTTATTCGGTTTTTATGATTCGTGAGAACCCGGTTTAGTACCTGGGGTCGTGTCTTCGTTCTTCGGTTTTTTCTGCTTCGTGAGGCTCGGCTTTCTTTTGCCGGTTGAATCGAAGAACGAAGACACGACCCCATTAGCGGCGGAAGCGGCCCACGAAGTGGGCGCTGCGCAGCAGGGGGTGGGAGCGCAGCTCCTCGATGGCATCCTGGACGTCGTCCATCCTCTCCCGCATCTCCCGGCCGGTCTGCGAGATGTTCTGAACCCGCTCCTCCATCAGTTTCGCCGTGCCGGTCAGGGTCTCGGAATATTCCTTGAACAACGAGATCCAGGGCTGGGAGTCCTTGTAGGCGTAGCGGGCGGTGCGGTAGATGCGCAGCGCCGACCATGCCAGTAAAGTGATACAAGAGACCCCGAGCATCAGGGAGCTTAGAAAGATGATCAGCGCCGTCGTGCCCAAACCCAGCCTCCCTTACGAAACCACATCTCCGAGGTCTTTCGCCGTCAGGACCAGCATAAACTATAATACATCTGTTATACACCCGCTGTAGTATACGAGCGGCGGGAGCGGCATGGCCACGGCGAGACCGGACAGGTTCTCCACCGTGTGCCGCGCAGGTTTGACAAAGGGACGGGCCGCTTCTTACCATGCATTGAAGCACGAAAACCCTTTGCCAGCAGGCGCGCGACAGGCGTCTATGAGCAAGGTACGATATGTGCTAAGGAGCAGGCTGACGATATGCACCCTCAAGTAGACAGATAGGAAGGTTAGGAGGTGAGAAGGGGATTGTCCGACAATCGCGAGGAAGCGCCGGGACGGGATATAGCGAAGGCGTATGAGCCGGCCGAGGTAGAGGACAAGTGGTACGCCTTCTGGGAGGAGCGCCGGTATTTTCACGCCGAGCCCGACCCGGATAAGGAGCCCTTCACCATCGTCATCCCCCCTCCCAACGTCACGGGGTCCCTGCACCTCGGGCACGCCTTGAACAATTCGTTGCAGGATTTCATCATCCGCCGCCGGCGCATGCAGGGTTACGAGACCTTGTGGCTGCCCGGCACCGACCATGCGGCCATCGCCACCCACGCGGTGGTGGAGCGCGCCCTGGCCGATGAGGGCACCAACCGCTGGGAGATCGGACGCGAGGCTTTCCTGGAGCGGGTCTGGCAGTGGGTCGACAAATACGGCGGCACCATCATCACCCAGCTCAAGCGCATGGGATGTTCCTGCGATTGGGAGCGGGAGCGCTTCACCATGGACGAGGGATGCTCGCGCGCGGTGCGGGAGGTCTTCGTGCGCCTCTACGAGGAAGGCCTCATCTACCAGGGACACTACATAGTCAACTGGTGCCCGCGCTGCCTCACCGCCATCTCCGACATCGAGGTGGAGCACGAGGACCTGGAGGGCAAGCTGTGGTATATCCGCTACGACGTCCAGGATTCCGGCGAGCCCATCTACGTGGCGACCACCCGTCCGGAGACCATGCTGGGGGACACCGCGGTGGCGGTCAACCCCCGCGACCACCGCTATCGCCGCCTGGTGGGCAAGACGGCCGTCCTCCCGCTGCTGGGGAGGGAGATGCCCATCATCGCCGACGACTTCGTGGAGCCTGAGTTCGGGACGGGCATGGTGAAGGTCACCCCGGCCCACGACCCCAACGACTTCGAGATGGGCAAGCGCCACAGCCTGGAGGAGATAAACATCTTCACCCCCGAGGCGGTGGTCAACGAGAACGGTGGCCCTTATGCCGGGCTGGACCGCTACGAGGCGCGCAACGCCGTGGTGCGGGACCTGGAGGGGATGCACTATATCCAGAAAGTGGAAACACACCAACATGCGGTCGGGCACTGTTACCGCTGCCACACGGTCATAGAGCCGTATCTCTCCAAGCAATGGTTCGTGAGCATGAAGGAGCTGGCCGAGCCGGCCATCGCGGCAGTCGAGAAGGGGAATACGCGCTTCGTCCCCGCCCGCTGGGAGAAGATCTACTTCGAATGGATGTACAACATCCGTGACTGGTGCATATCGCGGCAGCTCTGGTTCGGGCACCGCATACCCGCCTGGTATTGCAGTGAATGCGGCGAGGTCATCGTCTCCCGCGAGGACCCCACGCAGTGCCTTTGCGGGGGCGGACTGGTGCAGGACCCGGACGTGCTGGACACCTGGTTCTCGTCCGGCCTGTGGCCTTTCTCCACCCTGGGCTGGCCCGACGACGCCCCCGAGCTCGCGTACTTCTACCCCACCTCGGTGCTGGTCACCGCCTTCGATATCATCTTTTTCTGGGTGGCGCGCATGATGTTCCTGGGCATCCATTTCATGGGAGACGTCCCCTTCCGGGAGGTCTTCGTGACTGCCCTTATCCGGGACGAGTCGGGGAAGAAGATGAGCAAGTCGTCGGGGAACGTCATCGACCCGCTGGAGGTCATCGAGGAGTACGGAGCCGATGCGCTGCGCTTCACCCTCGGCCATATCGCGGTGCCCGGCCGCGACGTCTTCCTCTCGGAGGAACGCATCGAGGGCAGCCGGCACTTCTGCAACAAGATATGGAACGCCTCCCGCTTCGCGCTCATGAACCTGGAGGGATTCCGCCCCGAGGATGCCGGCGAGGGCGAGCTGTCGTATACCCTGGCCGACAGGTGGATCCTCTCGGCACTCAACGGGCTCATCGCCACCGTGGACGAGCACTGCGATGCGTACAACTACAGCGAGGCCTGCAGGGCGCTTTACGAGTTCTTCTGGAGCGGTTTCTGCGACTGGTACGTGGAACTGTCCAAGCTGCGCCTCTACGGAGAGGATGAGGCCGGAAAGCGCACGGCGCAGTTCGTGCTGTGGACGGTCCTGGAGCAGGCCTTGCGCCTGCTGCACCCCTTCATGCCTTTCATCACCGAGGAGATCTGGCAGCGCCTCCCCCACGACGGGGAGTCCCTCACCGTGGCCCCCTGGCCGCGCTCGCGCTCGGAGCTCGTGGACGCACAGGCCGAGGAGGACATGGGCGTCCTGCAGGAGGTCATCACCTGCATGCGCCGGTTGCGCTCCGAGATGGGGATACGCCCCGACGTACGCGTGGCCTGCCTGGTCGTGCCGCTCGAGCAGGGGCGCGGTGGCCTCCTGCGGGAGCACGCGGACTACGTCACCTCCCAGGCTCGCCTGGCCTCCCTGGATATCACGCAAGGCGTGGATGACCCCACCTCTTACGCGCGGGGCCTGGCGGCGGGGGTGGAGGTGTTCATGCCGCTTGCGGGCGAGGACTTCTCGGGGGAAGTTGACAGGATCAAGCGCGAGATAGCCAAGCTGGAGGAGGAATCCAAGCGCTTCCAGGCCAAGCTCTCCAACGACCAGTTCCTGTCCAAAGCGCCCCAGGAAGTAGTGCAGAAAGAGCGGCGCAAGCTCGCGGGCAACCGGTTAAAGATAGAGAAACTGCAGGAACAGCTGGGCCTGCTCGGAGGATAGGATGGGGTCAGAAGAAGATCGCCTTTGAGAAGGCGAGGATAGGATGGGGTGAGGTCTTGTGTTTTGCATACCGTAGTATGTGTATCGTACAAAGGGCAAATGATGATTTGTTTGACATTGAAATGCCCCGAGATCGCTTGTTCGGATACTCAGGTATGCAAGAAACAAGACCTGACCCCTTAAGAGAGGTTTCTTAGTGGATTTCAGGGAGGCGGAGGAGTACCTGGAGGGGGCGGCGTGCCATGGCATAAAGCCCAGCCTGGACCGTATCCGCATCCTCTGCTCCAAGCTCGGAGACCCCCAACTCGAGTACCCCTCCATACATATCACGGGTACCAACGGCAAGACCTCGACGGCACGCATGATCTCCTCCATCCTCGAGGTGGGGGGAAGGAAGGTGGCCCGCTATACATCCCCACATATGCAGAGCGTAACCGAGCGCATCTGCATCGATGGCAGGCCGGTGTCGGAGCGGGATTTCGCCGCCCTCCTGGATATGATCATCCCGCAGGTGGAGGAGACGGATTCAAAGACCGGGGACCCACTCAGCTACTTCGAGATCACCACGGCCATGGCCTTCGTCCACTTCGCCAAGCGCAAGGTGGACATAGGGGTCATCGAGGTAGGGTTGGGGGGGAGGTGGGATGCCACCAACCTCGTGGACTCGCACGTGCAGGTGATCACCGGCGTTGCTCTGGACCACGTGGTCGAGTTGGGCGGGACCCTGAAGAAGATCGCCTTTGAGAAGGCGGGCATCATCAAGGAGGACAGCTACGTCATCTCCGCGGTGGGCGACCAGGATGCCTTGAAGATCATCTCCAAGACCTGCGAGGAGAAGGGCAGCACCCTCAAGCTCTTCGGCCGGGATTTTCAGCTCCTGTACAACCTCGCCTACGGCATCGATACCGGCAAGGTGGGGCAGGCCATAGGAATCCAGGGGATCCTCAGAGAATACCCGGAGCTTTTTATCCCACTGCTGGGTGAGCACCAGGCGGTCAACGCTGCCTGCGCCGTAGCGGCATGCGAGCTCTACACGGGATCGCTATCAGCCCTCTCCGCCACGGAGGTGGAGGCGGGCATGCGCCGGGTGAAGTCGCCGGGGCGCCTGGAGGTGGTCTCCCTGGACCCGCTGGTGCTGCTGGACGGGGCGCATAACCCGGATGGAGCGAGCCGCCTGGCCCACGTCATCAGCAACGACCTGGACTACGACCGCCTGATCCTGGTGGTGGGCATACTTGAGGACAAGGATATGCGGCAGATGCTGGAGCTCCTCGTCCCGCTGGCCTCCACGGTGGTGGCGACCCAGAGTTCGGACGAGCGTGCGACGCCGGCGCGCGCCATCGCCGCCATGGTAGAGGAGATGGGATACGACTGCGTGGTGGTCGAATCGGTCGCGGAGGCTGTGAAATTCTCGCGCACCCTGGCCTCGGTCTCGGACATGGTCTGCGTGACCGGGTCTTTATACACGGTGGGAGAGGCGCGCACCGCCCTCGGGCTGCGGCCCATGTAAGGATTTGGTGGATATGGCGACGGGAGACGGTATACGTCCGCGTCCTCACGTGGGACGTATAACAAATGTCCGACCTGCCTGCAAGGGAGCCGGACACGGAAAACGCTCGAAACCCATCACCATTAAGATGTGACGTTTGCTGTCCGCCCGAAACCCACAATACCCACCCCCGAGAGGCTGGCCTCTTGTCCGGCAAGAGGTGGAATGCGACAATGAAGTCTGGTTTCTGAGAGAGCTGATCCTACATAGGATAATGGAGGTTTATATGGCAGGCGAGAGGACGTTGGTGCTGGTCAAGCCGGACGGCGTGAAAAGAGGGTTGGTGGGAGAGGTCATCTCCCGCTTCGAGCGTCTCGGTCTGAAAATAGTCGCCATGCGGTTGTTGCTGGTGGACGAAGACCTGGCTGCCCGCCATTACGCGGAACACGTGGAGAAGGCCTTCTACCCGGAACTGGTATCCTTCATCACCTCGGGGGAAGTGGTGGCCATGGTCCTGGAAGGGGAGTCGGCCATTTCCACGGTGAGGAAGCTCATGGGCGCTACCGACCCCGCGGACGCCCCCCCCGGCACTATCCGCGGTGACTACGCTGTGGAGATAACCGAGAACATCGTGCACGGTTCCGACGGCCCGGAGAGCGCGGCGCGGGAAATCAGCGGGTTTCCCCGCACGTCCGTCGTATATTGAAAGACGATCTTCTGCGAACCCATGGAAATGGAAGCGATCATGGGCTGATCCGCCGACACGGCAAGCCCCCTGAACTTCCCGGCGGGATCGAAGTCCGTTTCGCCGCCCTTCCTGTCCGCCATGCGGAATGAGCCGTCCGACATCAGGGCGATGAACTTG
>CAYHAT010000211.1:0-1331 GCA_964354675.1 uncultured Actinomycetota bacterium
GCGTTACTGACCTGCTGCCTGAGTACCACGTGAATCGATTTCTGCAAGGAAGACATCGTCTCCACAGGGAGATCATTTCTCAGTGCATCAAGGCCCATGATGGCCTGCACCAAGACCCCTTTCAGCCTGTCATTGTCCTCGGAGATTCCAGTGTATTCACTTCCAGATCTCTGCAATGCCAGATCAAGCGCGTTCATCAGCCCGACCGCTACTGGATTCGAAGATAAGGATTCCCTCCGGAGCGTATTCCTTATCTCTTTGATTACTTCTTCCATTGCCTGGTTTTCTTCTCTGAGCTCTTCTCCCTTCTCCTCGATGGTGGGAGCCAGCGTGCGCAGCAATGCGGCGGTAAGCCCGGCTTGCTCGGCGACAGATGCGTCGCTCAAAGCCGGAACGACCACGAGCTCTATGGTTTGAGCACACTTCTCTATCAGCAATGTGGGCATTGAGGCTCTCATCGCTAATCCTCCCAGCATCCAAGCATCCTCAGGGCATTTTGCTGCAGTATGGGTGCCAACGTGTTGAATACCGTCACCTCCCGCATGCTCGTAGGGTTCTCGGATTCCAGAAAAGCATTGATGCCTGAGATCGTGATGGCGGAGAGCTTCAGATGGGCGAGCAGTTTCCAGAAGAAGAGGTTCTCCTCCTTCACCTCAATGCCCGTCAGCCTCTCATAGCGGTTAATAAAACCCGCCTCATCCCACTCCGGCATCCCGGTAAGCCCGATAAAGAAGCAAGCCCAGGCGACATCGCTGAGAGGATCACCAAGATCCACCATTTCCCAGTCCAGCATCGCCACCATTCGGCCATTTAATACATGACCGTTAAAGGGGCTGTAGTCACCATGGCAGACGGTGGTGAGCTGTGACTTGGGGATGTTTCTTCTGAGCCATATAACCAGTTCGGCCAATGCTGGATAAGGACTGTACTGGGCCCTTTCCAGCACCGCTTCCCATTTATCGATCTCCTTCTCGGCGAAGTGCCGGTCTTGCTCGGTCACACCCAAGAAGGAAAGCCCGTGATCATGCCAGTTGATGCTGTGGATCTTCGCCAGTATCGATGCGAAGTCCTCCGCCAACTGCTCCCGCCACTCCCGGTGTCGTATCCAGGCATCAACCATACGCTCCCCTTCTATCTTCTCCATGATGACGAAAGGGCGGCCCAAGACCTGGGCGTCACGTTCAAGGCAGCGAACATCCGGAACCGGGATACCAGCATCACGTAGCTTAATCAGCGCTTCGCACTCCCGGCCGATATCGTATGCATCGTGAACTCCCATATCCGGTTCTCTGCGTATGATAAGATCCTCGGATGCCAACCCTCTGTCATCC
>CAYHAT010000211.1:1431-6528 GCA_964354675.1 uncultured Actinomycetota bacterium
TGTCCTGTCCCTGCCGTTCATAATCGGCTCCGCTGCCGATATAGAGCGCCGGTGATTTCGGTCTGGCGACGACGTGCCTTTCCAGTCCCTCATCGTCCGTCAACAGCAGCTCGACCCCAGTCAAGGCCCGGTCGGCCGGCATCAATTCAACCCTGTGCCTCACCTCACTGATGGGGACGACCTGGCCGTTGTCATATACGAGCGCAGCGTGAAAATCGGGCGGAAAGCCCTCCCACAAGGGCACGCCGTGCAGAGACAACCAGCAGTCGGGGAATTGAGCCATGATCCAGAAATGTCCGAGCCATATCATCCCGGGCTGAGGGGATAGTTGCATTCTCCAACTTCGATCCCTGGCGCCCAGGAACCCGTTGAGATCTTTCCGCTGGCCATCTATCACAATGCTGCCCTTACACCGTCCCGGCTGGTTGTAGTGAACAAAGGGTATCAGCGAACTCCTGGACAAGAAGGGCTCTCCCCGTCCCACGAATTCCATCTCAAAACGTACATCGACATGCTCATTGTCATTCAGATACGCCCCCCATCGCTTCAACGGCTCTATTACATCGATAAGGAGCGGACCTATACGGGTGTCGGAACGGTCACCATGTAAATGACGAGATAATCTGAGGTTGTGTTGGACATCCCTATGGCGCACGCATGCATAGCCATCCACGACGTTGGCCTTTGGATAAACCCCCATCCCCACCGCCAGATGCAGCGTACCATCAGCGTCGTGGCAGGCAAGATACAGTCTGTCTACATCAACCTCGCCTTTATCCATGGTGTCATACATCTGATGAATCAGGTATTCGTCCCACTTCGTTATCGCCATCTAGCGTCCCCTTTTCTTGAGAATTGCGTGCGCACCCATTTCTTGCGAATTCCAGGCCTTCAATTTTTCAACTCAAGAAGAACAATCGAGTCCGTGAAATCCGCTTTCACAATAGTCGCGGCTATCTCTTTCTTTTCATGCAGTATCGTGGTTACTACAACCTTGCCGTTGACTGCCTCCACTGAAGCCACGTTCTCCGATAGAACCTCTTCTTCACCGTTCCCTCTCAAGTATGCTCTGGCCAGGCACATTATCTCCTCCTAGCTTTGCTTTCCCGATACAAGGCGGTTGTCTCCACAAGCTCCATCAACTTCTTTTCCTCAAGCTTTCCAGGGCGATTGTGAGATCCGCGTTTGATTCCTTCATTTTCTCAACTCCTCTAATTAGGTTAATAGACACGTCATCTCTACGCAGGCTCGCGGCTTTCTGGGCAAGGGCATTTATCTCTTCTGCGTGTTCGTTATTGTGCTTGATTATGTATTCCAAAAGGGCTTCGAGTTCTCTCAATCCGGTTTCCATATGTCCATCCCTTCCTGTCTTGCATACTTCATCTCCGCCTCATCCAGCATGAGCCGTGTGATCGTCTCTATCTCTGTCTTCGCCCTTGAATCACCGAGCGGCTGGCCCTCGAAGCCGGCAAGACTCACGACTTCGTCAACATGCACCGCACCGAGATATCTGGTTTTCCTCTTCTTGAGCGAGGTGATGATCTGCTTCTCTATCTGCTCCGAGGGTATCTTGTTGAGGATGACTCTAATCCTTCCTATACCAATGCCTTCAGCCATGTACTTTATATTCTCGGCCAGGGCCAGCGATTCAAATGAGGGTTCGACTATCGTCAATACCGTATCAACGCCTCTTTCGACCCCGCGACCGAAGCTCTCAACTCCGGCTTCGTGATCGATCAATAATATCTCTCTGTCTCGTAGAGACAACTTCAAGGTGAAGTCCCTCATGACATCGGCCATTGAACACGCACACCCTTGAAATGGGTCTTCAATCTTGCCCACCATCATGAATCTCAGCCCGTTCTCACCAAGTAGAAATTCCGCGGGAATGTCCTCGGTGCGGATCTCATCCTTGGTAAGCCATTCGCCATTCATCTCTATCTCATCGTGTGTGAACCTGCTGACGATAGATAAAAGGGTGAGCGGCTGGCGTTCGAAACCCAATTGCCGGTACAGGCCGGGGTTCGACTCGTCGGTATCCACTACCAGAACGTTGTAACCGTATTCTCTCAGAGTCCTGGCGAGCAAGGTGACGATCGTGCTTTTGCCGACTCCTCCTTTGCCGCAAACGGCAATTTTCCTGATCCGGTACTTATTCTGACGCAGGCTGCCATGCTTCCTCAGATAATCCCTGATCTTTTTCGAGGCGGCGACCGCCTCTTCTCTCGTTTTCGCGGAACATAGACCGCAGCCAATACAGACCCTGTCCTCGCAATATGCCGCACCTATCGGACAGTGGAACAACCCCATGTGTTAACATCCCTCTGGACAGAATAGTCTCCTCTGCAGATCTTATTCGTACGTGCCGACCATGCGCATCAATGACCGGTCCTTCAGGCCAGTTCCCTGACTTCGAGGATCTCGACATCAACCAGCTGCGCCCCGTTTTCGGGAATATGCTCCGGCGGACGTATTATTCTCATCTGCAGTGCTTCAGCGGGGCAGTTGAGAACGCATATTCCGCACCCGTAGCATTTCTCCACATCTATGCTTGCTTTTCCGTCCTGCATTTCAATGGCATGGAAGGGGCATGTCGTGAGGCAGTCCTCGCAACCGGTACATTCGCCCGCATCCACCATGGAGAGGAAACGGCTCTTGGCAAGCATGTCCGAGAGGTCATGGTCGGGGCTGCTTTTTACAGCGTTGGCAACCCCACAGCAGCAATCGCAACAAGTGCAGATGAACTTGGCGTCCCGGTCATTGGGCCCCATTTGATAATGTGCCTTGTCTTCGAGCTTGGCGAGATGCTCCAGTATCTCTTCGGCACTGCGGTAGGGGGTGAGTTCCATGACTTCCGTGAAATACTCCGCCATCTGACCGATATGAATACAATTGCCCTCTTCCGGCAGGGTGCCCGCCCCCTCGGGGATAGGGCAGTGGGTTTCGAGTCCGAAGAGCCTGATTCCCTGCTTGGTGGCCGTTCTGCAGATGCACCTCGTAGTATTAAGCCTGTCCGGACAAGCATTTAAGATCTCTCGCATGTCCTCACAAGGCATAACCCCCGGAATGCCTTCTATCGCTTTCCACTGGGGCACGACCCTGTTGATGGGTTGTCCGTCTATCTGGATGTCACTCGTAAGGTAACGCCTCTCGTTAGCCATACGCTCGGGACTTGCCAGATAGCTGGTAAGAAGCAGCCAGAACTCGTCATCCCTCGTTTCATCCTGCACAGGATCAGCCAGAAGGATGTCTCCGAATTGCGCTCCGTAGCTGAATGCTCGAGGTCCTCTGTCTGTTTGAAGGATCTTTCCCTCTTTCACCAGCTTCTTGCAGATCTTCTTTACAGACTCCGCATCCAGGCCCAACTCTCGGGCGATATCCTCAGGGGGAGCCGGCAGTTCACGAACGATATTCGCTTCCTCCAATGTAAACATCTTTGCCAGCAAGCGCGGCAGATATTCAAGCTCGCTGTCCTTCATTCCTCTTGCGATATCGTAATAGACCTCTTCAACAGCCATTCTAATCATCTCCTTGCAAGGTTCCTCCAGCACTTCTGCCACGATACCGTACGTTCTCGGCTTCCCGCCTCAAAACGACCTCCACTAGTTCAATCCTCCCTGCGTCTTGTCTTCGCTGCGCCATTACCAGCTGAACCAATTTCCGTAGTGAATAGCCTGCTATCCGCTTGTCGTTTCGCCCTTTCTTTTTTACCTGATTCGATGGACTATGAGGCCGCTGTCAGATTGACAATTATGAGAGCCGCTTATCAGCGGCTTGAACACTTGTTTCTATCATAGCTCGAACGGATGTTTTCCAAATTCTTCTCTCGGCGAAAAGCCATTTTATGCCCATTTTATCGCTATATATGGGGGAGTCAAGGATAAACTATAATAATTTACCGAGCACTGTTTTCAAATATTGTAATTTCTATTATCATAGTAATATTGGAATTGGCATGTTGAATGGAGGCCTAAATGAGCGATTCAAATTGGATGAGGATAGGAGAGCTTTCCCGGCTCTCCGGGGTGCCGCGGCACACAATTCACTACTACATCAAGAAGGGCCTGCTTCCGGAACCTCGCAGGACCGGCAAGACGAGTGCTTACTATAACGCTTCTCACCTGGCGCGACTCAAGGAAATCGAGGCAATTCGAGAGGAAAGGCGAACACCCTTGGACTTCATAAAAGCCGAGCTGGATTCTTCCCAGAACGCAGAGGGCCGTCCAAGCCGGGTGAAGGGACAAGCACTTCAATCTACACGTGAGGCAGAAGCCAAACACGTTAAAATGAAAAGGGGTATAACTGACGCAGCTATCGAACTTTTTTCCCAGGAGGGCTATTACAGGACCGGGGTGAAGGACATCACCGACCACCTTGGGATCTCGACCGGGACGTTCTATCGGTACTTTGAAAGCAAACAGGAATTATTCAGCCACGCAGTCGCCACTTCACTCAAAGATATCCTGACCGAGATCAACTATGCGATTGAGAAAGAGAAGGACCTGAAGAAGCGAATGGCCCTTCGCCTGTCGGCGATGGATAGGCATTACTTGAGATTCAGTAGAATAATCTATCAACTACGGGCCGAGGCCGGCGTATCCGGATCCTGGGCCGAGGCCGGCGTAGTGGACATATACCATGAACTCGCGCTACCGATTATCAACGATCTCCGCTTGGCGGCCGAAAAGGGACTGATTCGTGAGGTAGATTTCGAGCTCGCCGCCTGCTCGTGGATCGGCGCTGCCGACATCGTTTTATTCAGGAAGAACCTGGACCGCAAATATAGTTCGGAAGAAGTCATAAATTCTATGGTTGATTTGTTTTTCGAAGGACATAGCTCCGACGGGAGATGACGCTGCCAGAAGGGTTGCCATGCATCCACAGTTCAAGGCTCAACGCTTATCAAGCACATTTCCCGTGCACTCTTGTTGCTACTCTCTACCATTCGTTGCATACTATTCATATAGGAGTATATACTATATTCATATTGATATATACTTAATATACACGTAAAAGGAGGGCTCCATTGAATACCTCGATTGTTTCAGCTAAAGGATGGGTGGTGATTCCCAAGGAACTCAGAGAACGTTTCGGTTT
>CAYHAT010000212.1:0-6521 GCA_964354675.1 uncultured Actinomycetota bacterium
CCCGCCTTCGCGGAGGAGGAAGGCGCCCAGGAATGGAGGGGCAAAGGACTCCAGGTCAAGGCGAAGAGCGGTCCGGGCGGATGGACCCTTAATGGGAAAAAGGTGCGCCCCACTTGCTCCGGTGTGGATGCCGACCTCTTCGGGGTGGCGTGTGCGGTGGAGGGCGAGAAAGAGCCCGCGTTCATCCTCGTGCCCGGCGACGTTCCCGGGCTCTCTCGTGGCAAGGAATTCTTAAAGACCGGGCTGGCGGCCAGCCGCAACGCGGACGTCGACTTCGCCGGGGTCAAGGTGCCGGCCGCGAATTGCGCCTGGCGTGGGGACGAGGGCTTTTTCCGCCTCCTCTCCTGGTACTACCTCGGCCTCTCCGCTGCGGGCGCCGGCGCCCTCCTGGCCAACTACGAGATCATCAAGGAATGGGGCGATAACCGGGTGATCAAGGGGCGCGGCCACATCTTCAAGGACAACCCCTTGACCGGGGCCCTGATGGGAGAGATCGCCAAGGAGATCGTCGTCGACCGGCTGCTCGTCTACAACCTGGCAGGGATGCTGGCCGAACCCGAGACCTACGGCGGCGCCGGCTCGCAGGCGGTGTTCACCTCGGCCCTCATGCTCGCCCACCAGGTCTTAATCTCGGCCGAGTACACCATCAACCGCACCATGGAGCTCATGGCCTCCGCCGGCTACGCCAAGGAGTGGCAGCTGGAACGCTACTGGAGGGATGTGAAGACCGTGCAATGCTACCTGGGCGCCTACGAGTTGGCCAAGCACGACTTCGCGCGCTGGTTCTACCAGACCAAGACCCTCTAGGGGCGATGGTGGTCATGAGGACCATAGACGATTTCACCCGGCCACTGGAATATATCACGCCCTTTGACGTACCATTCGGCGCCATCGTTCGGGAGTGGGCCGAAAAGGAGGTCATCCCTTACCGCAGACAGTTCGACGAGGACTGGGAGGAGCACCGGCTGATCTACCCTCCGATCAAGAAACTGCTCGGGGAGTATGGGCTGCAGCGCTTCTTCTTTCCCGAGGACCTGGGGGGATGGGGCATGGGCCATTCCAATTTGGTGTGGACGGCCGTATGCCGGCTTCTCGAGGAAATGGCCCGAGCGGATTCCAGCATGTGCGTCGCCATAGGGGTAGTATTATGGCCCATCTTGTTCATAACGCTGGAGCCCCATGTCAACCGGCGACTCTGCCAGGAGTTCGGCCCCATGTTCTGCGAGACCACCGAAGCGGTTTTCTCATGCCTGGCCATGACCGAGCCGCAGGGCGGGTCTGATATCGAGAACGTGGAGCTGCTCAAGGGAAGCACCATTCAGACCACCGCGGTGCAGGATGGGGACGAGTGGGTCATCAACGGCCATAAGCTGTGGCCTACCAACACCGGCGGTTTGGCGGACCTCATAGCCGTGGTCTGCACTACCAACCCCGGCTCATCCGATCCCCGGGACATCGCGATCATCTTCGTTCCCGCGGACTTTCCCGGTGTCACCCAGAGCGGTCCCTATGAGAAAGCGGGCATGGCAGCGGACAAGAACGGTGACATCTGGTTCGAGAACGTGCGTGTCCCGCTGTGGTACCGGGCGCACGGCCCGGGCGACGACGCTTTGTATTATGGTGAGATAGTATCTGTCGGGAATTGGGGGACCGCCACCATGGCCGTTGGGGTGATGATGAACATCTACGAGAAGCTTCTGGAATTCACAAACCGCAAGATGTACCGCGGCCGTTCCATAAAGGAGGACGACGCCATAGCCGGAGTCCTCGCCGATTTCGCCGCCACCATCGAGGCGCTGCGCATCCTTGCATACCAGGGCGCGCGTATGCTTGACCGCCCCGATCTCTACGGCGACAGGTGGAGCCCGGAGGTGGTGGCGAGGATGCGCGCCTTGCGTTATTTCGCCGCGGACAGGTGTCTGGAGAGTACAGGGAAGGTGATGAACCTCATGGAGGCTTTCGGTGTGGACAGGGATTGGGACGTGGAGAAACACTGGAGGGATCTGAAGATGCTCCAACTCTGGCTGGGCGGCAAACAGTTGTGTCAGATGGAGGTAGCCCGCTGGTTCTACGAGTGCAAGACGCTATGAGGTGATGAAGATGACCACTGAGACCGAGATCAAGACCGCGATCGAGACCAAGGGAATTATCGACGCTGCCGACCGCATCCTGCGCGAGCTCATCCGCACCCCCAAGTTCAAGGAGACCGTCATCACCCTGCTCAACGCCATCGATCCTCCGGCGGCCAGGAGCCTGGTGCGCACGTTCTTCTGGCAGGACCCCGGGCTGCTGCTCTCGATAATCGGGAGCCTGCCCGGCATGATCAACGTGGGCAGCGAAGCCCTGGCGGAGGTAGCGAACCAGATGAGCACCATGCCCCCTCTCCTGCTGCAGGACTTCCTGAACCGCGTCTTTGCCGGTATCGACGGGGCCGCCGCGGGCGAGGCGGCCGGCGGCCTGGTGGGCATGGTCCTCTCCCTGGAACTGTCCGAAAAGGACAGCGGCCTGGCCAAGAGCCTGTCCAACCTGGGGAAGGATTTCGGCCGCGCCTATACCTCCACCGCGGGCCAGGCACCGCTCACCGGCCGCTTGGAGGCCTGGGTGGCCGGGGTGGCCGCACAGGCCCAGGACAAGGAGTCGGCCACCTACGCCTTCGTCCAGGCCGCGGGAAAGGCTATGAAGAACAACCCCGATTTCGTGGAGCACGTCCTTGTGCCCTTGGTGGGGCCGGCGCTGAAGGCCCCAGATACGAAGAGCGCGGCCGCGGCGAAAAAGCCCGCCAAACCCAAGCCGGCCGGGGAAGAGTGAGGGGGTGGGAAGCATGCAGGAAAACATGATGAACCCCGGGCTACATGAGCGCATCCTGAGGGAGATAATAGCGACACCCGCTTTGAAGGAGTTGATCATCCTCCAGATGAAGGACATCAAGGCGGAGACGGCGCCGGGGCTGGTGAAGACGCTGCTGTGGGGAGACCCCGGCATTTCCATGAGCCTCTTCGGCGCCCTCCCGGACGCTGTTAACTGGCTGCTGGAGCTGCTGCTTGAACTGGGCAGGCAGCTCAACGGCCTGCCGGAACCATTGCTCAAGGACATCCTGGGCCAGGTCGGCGGCGGCATAGACCAGGAACGCCTGAAACAGTTCCCCGCGGTCTACGGCCAACTGGCCAGGCGCCTCCTCATCGGCGAGGACAAGACCCCCGAGGAAGCACGGGCCGCGATAATAACGGCGCTGAACGCCGCCCTTACGGGCCTGGACCGTCTCACCGTCAAGCTCGAGGACGACCGGACCGACATCGCCCGTTCCCTGGCCCAGGGGATAAGGGAAGTCGACAAGGCCCCCCTGGCCAGGACGCTGCGTCGCGTCGGCCAGCTTGCTCTTGCGACCGCTCGCCCGCCCGGGGAGAAGAAAGGCGGAGGCAAGGCGCCCAAGGCGGCGCTGGCGTTGGCGGGAGGAGTTGCGGGGCTCGTAGCCCTGCGCGTGGTGATAAAGAGAGTAAGGGGTTGAATGGCGAGGTGCAGAGTACTCCGGTTCGTAAATACGGTCTGCACCGAGAGCGCCTGTGCGCCACGCCCGTTTATCCCGCGCTGTGCGGGGCAAGGCGCGCGACCGAGGCGTACTCGCTGAGTACGCCGCAGGAAGCGGAACACAGCGGGCGGGGATGCAGAGGTGATCGAATGTGATCGTATTTACGGATCGGGGTACTGAAGCCTGGATCCGGCTGAAGGTGAATCTCTAGGCGCGGGGTGCGTGCCGGAGTACGTAAGAATCGACGCTAGGGGGTTGATCATGGCCGATAATAACAGCTATCGGGAAAAGAAGAAGCGGTGGCAGAAGTTCATGTATAGCTACAACACGGCGATGTGTTTCAGCGCGGGTCCACCCATGGTCCTTGCCGGGGACCTGACCAGGAAGCTCATGAAGTGGCCCTACGACGACCCGGTGATGATGGGCATCTACGGCTCCATCGTCACCTCGGTGGGCGTCCTCTCGGCGGCGGCGCTTAGGGACGAGTCGAAGTACGAGGCGTTCCTGCCCGTCCTCTACACCCAGATCATGTACAAGACCGCCACCTGTGCGCTGATCGCCAACAAGTTGCGCAAAAAGGAGGTGTCCTCCTGGGGGCTGCATTTCATCCTGTGGTTCTTCGTGCTCTACATCATACTGCTGGCCAAGGCCATCCCCTGGAAGGCAGGCGAGTGCTGCGTGGAAGAGGCAAGTCCGGACCAGGATAGAGAGGTGATGTAAATGGATGCGCAGGGGGGAGGCGCTCCTCTCACGGCGGAGCAGATGAGGGATACGGTTTCGCGCCTGGTGAAAGGGGTCAATGCCAGCGACCCCAAGGAGTTGGCAAGGGAACTCTTCCGTGATGACGGCGAGTTCTCGCAATCCTTGATCGAGGCCGTACCGCGCCTGGTGAGCGCGGCGGCGCAGGCGGTCAGGTTATTCGTGGAGTCCATGGAGAGCCTGCCAGCGGAGAAAGGCGCCGAGTTGGTGGCGGGGGCCTACGCCCAACTGGAAGGCGGCGAGATCGCCGAGGCCGTGAACGCCTTTTCCCGCCTCGTAATCCGGCTGCACGAGCAGAACCCCGATCTGGTCCCGTCGAACAGGGCAGGAATCGTCTTCGACTTCATGCAGGCAACGGACTTCGGTAAGCTGCGCAAGGCCATAACCTACCGATTCGACGACAGGCTGGAGTTGGTCCGCAGGGAGGTGGAGCTCCTGGGGGATAACCCCATGGCCCTCATAAACATCTTCAGCGTGGTCGCCCCAGTGGTGAACGATGCTCTGCAGGTATTGAAAGCACTCTTCGATATCCTGGCCCTGCCCGCGGAGGCCGTGACCTATGCCCTCTTCAAGATCATGGAGGACCTCGACTGGCACGATGTCGCCGCTATCATCAACGGCTTGGCCGCATTCATCGTTAACGTACACCGGGGCAGCCTCATCCTGGGGGACGGCAGCCTTTATACCAGGGGGCCTTTTTCCCGCATCAGCGCGGACCTGGTCGCCACACTGGACGGGCAGGCGCTCGCTGAAGCCATCGCCGCCGTCGGGGAAGAGGGGGAAGCATTTTCTACTGCCTTCGTGAACCAGGTCCTGGGAAACGAGAACCTTGCGCTGCCGTTGACTGAGGCCGCCATCTCCCTGGCCAACTCCTCCTTCCGCACCGTGGCCTCCATCCTGGAGAAGGCGAACACCCTGCCTCAGGAGACCATGAATAAGATGGTTACGGCCATGGTGGAGGACCTGGAGATCACGGAGCTGGCGCGGGCGCTGAACTCCCTCGCCGCCACCGGCCGCAGGTTGATCGCCGAAAACCCAGATCTACTGACGCGATTGTCGCGGGAAGCCCTCTCCGCCCTGGGACTCGATCTCGGCCCCGAGGCCCTGGCGAAGGGACTGAACCGCGCGCTTTCCACCTATAACAGCTGGGCTGCGAAAAACCCGGGCCTGGTGGCGGAGGGTACCGGCGGTTTCCTCGCGGGCATCGACACGCGGGAGCTCGACCGGGCGGCGCAGTCTTCCGCCGTTCAGGTGGCGGACGCGCTCTCCCGCAATCCCGAGGTGATGCGGGTGGCGCTGAAGGCCGCGTTGTCCATCGTCTACGGAGGCGCCAAGGGATACGTCAAGGGCTTGAGAAGCCGCAGGAAGACGCGGAAGGGGTGATAAGCATGGAGACCACTTCGGTCCTGGGTAAGGAGATAGAGATATACAACGACTACGTCAAGGAGTGGAAAAAAAAGGGGGGCAAGGTCCTGGGGTACGCCTGCCTGATCACCCCGGTGGAGCTCATCGAGGCGGCAGGCCTCCTCCCCTACCGCATAAAAGCCCTGGGTAACCCCGATACGGAGCTGGCCGACGGGGAGATGTCCCTCTTCAACTGCTCCTTCTGCCGCGCCTGCCTGCAGTTGGGTCTGGACGGCACCTACGATTTCCTGGACGGCCTCATCGAGACCAACGGTTGTGACCACCTGCGCGCCATGTTCGAGAACTGGCAGCACCAGAAAAAATTCGAATTCTTTCAGTACCTGAAAGTGCCGCACTTCTTCCGGGATGACTCCCTCGCCTATTACGAGGGGGAACTCGAGATCCTCAAGGAGGCTATGGAGAACCATTTCTCCACCCAGGTGACCGACCAGTCCCTGGAGGAGGCCATGCGGGGGTGGGAGGAGGTGCGCGCTAAGTGGCGTGAGCTCTCCGCCCTCAGGGAACTGGATGAGCCCAAGGTCAGCGGCAGCGAGGCCGTAGCCCTGGAGGTGAAGGGTTCCTCCATGCGCAGCGGGGACTTCACCCGCATGCTCTCGCAGTTCATCGCGGAGAGAAAGAACGCGCCGGGGAAAAAGCCCGCAGCCAGACTCATGCTCTGCGGGCCCGCCACCGACGAGGTGGAGTGGTTCGAGGAGATCGAGCGCATGGGCGCGGTGGTCGTCGCCGACGCGCTCTGCTTCGGCGCGCGGGCCTTCGCCCAGGCCCCGGCAGGCGACGGCAGCCCCATGCACCGGCTGGCCGAGAGTTACCT
>CAYHAT010000213.1:0-6519 GCA_964354675.1 uncultured Actinomycetota bacterium
GAACCCGGCAAGCTACATCGGCGCGTTCGACGTGATCCGCGAGCGTTTCGCGAAGCTGCCCGAGTCGCGCGAGCGCAAGTACACGGCCGGCACCTTCAGCTTCAACTCGGGCACGGGCCGCTGCCCCGCCTGCGGCATCTTCGGCACCATGCGCGAAGAGAGGAAGGAAGCCCCCAGGAGCGAGCGTTCGAGCCCAAGGGCCGAGACTCTGCGCCTGGGCAGCGTCGAGGCGGAGCGACCGCGCCTTACGGTGGGCATAGGAGAGTTCGACCGTGTCCTGGGGGGAGGGGCCGTACCTGGTTCCCTGGTGCTGCTGGGAGGTGAGCCGGGTATCGGCAAGTCCACCCTGCTCCTGCAGGCCGCCTCTTCACTCACGGGGCAAGGGGCCAGGGTGATGCTGGTAAGCGGGGAGGAATCGGTCGCCCAGATCGCTTCCCGCGCCCGGCGCACCGGGGCCATCAGCCCCGACCTCTACCTGTTGTGCGAGACCGATATCGAGGCTGTGGTTGAGGCTGCGCGTGAGCTCGCACCCCAGGTCCTGGTGGTGGATTCCATCCAGACCATGCGCAGCCCCGGTCTCGACTCCTCTCCCGGTGGAGTCAACCAGTTACGGGAATGCGTATCCCGCATGCAGTCCCTGGCCAAGGAGATCGATGCCGTCGCTTTCCTGGTCGGGCACGTGACCAAGGAAGGGATACTGGCCGGGCCCAGGATGGTTGAGCATATGGTGGACTGCGTGCTCTATTTCGAGGGAGAGCGCTTCGATTCCCTGCGTATACTGCGGGCGGTAAAGAACCGCTTCGGGTCCGTGAGCGAGTTGGGGATCTTCGAGATGACCGACGGTGGCCTGGTCGAGGTCGAGGACCCCAGCCACCATTTCCTGGGAGCACGCGAGGAACCGGTCCCCGGGACAGCGGCGGTGGTAGTCATGGAGGGACGCCGTTCCCTGGTGGTCGAGGTGCAGGCGCTGGTCGTTCCCTCCAGGCTTCCAGCCCCCAAGCGTGTATCCACGGGTATGGACCACCGGCGGTTGGCCATCGACGTGGCCGTGCTGGAGCGCATGGCCAGGGTGCGCCTGGCGGACCGGGACGTATACGTCGGCATCTCCGGCGGGCTGCGGGTGAACGAGCCCGCCCTCGACCTGGGGGTGTGCATGGCTATCGCCTCATCCAGGCAGGACAGGACCCTACCTCCCGAGACGGTGTTCCTGGGCGAGGTCAGCCTCACCGGCGAGGTGCAGCCTATATCCAGGTTGGAAGAGCGCCTGAAGGAGGCGGCACGCTTGGGTTTCCGCTCTCTTGCGCTCTCCGACAAGGCAAGCTTGCGGGAGCGGCCGCGCGAGCTGGAACTCGTGGGAGTGCGCGACGTGAGCCACGCCCTGGCCACCTTCGGGATCATCTGATACCGCCCCCCGCAGCCCTGCATCGTCCCTTCGGCTGGTGCAGCCATGTTTCTTTGTTTATGATATAGAGGGCTGGAAAACAGAGGAAAGCTGGCTACTGCAGCGAGCGAGGGAGTTCCTGACCATGGAAGACTACCACCAGGACCGGGAATACCTGGGTTTTCTGCGGCTCGTAGCGCCGGGCACGGAGCTGCGGGAAGCCCTTGCCCGCCTGATGGCCTCCCACCTGGGGGCCCTGATCGTCGTGGGCGACAGCAGCGACGTCCTGGAGGTCGTAAACGGGGGAGTCGAGCTGAACTGGGAGTTCTCCGCCGCCAACCTCTTCCAGATCGCAAAGATGGATGGAGCGGTGGTGTTGGACGAGGAGATATCCAAGATCCGGTTCGCCAACGTGCAGCTGGTGCCCGACCCCTCCGTACCGACGATAGAAAGCGGCACACGCCATCGCACCGCCGAAAGGGTCGCGCGGCAGACCGGCAAACTGGTGATAGCGATATCGGAACGCATGACAAGGGTCACCATGTACAAGGATGACTGGCACCACGTCATCCTCTCCGTCCGCGTGCTCATCAGTAAGTCCGGCCAGGCCCTGCAGACGATGGAGAAGTACAAGGCACGCCTGGACCAGGTCTCGGCCACCTTGAGCGCCCTGGAATTCGAGGACCTGGTGAGCCTGCAGGACGTGGTCAGCGTACTGCAGAGGGCGGAGATGATGCAGAGGATCGCCGATGAGATCCAGGTCTACCTTTCCGAGTTGGGCACAGAGGGCCGCCTCATAGGGCTCCAGATGGAGGAGCTCATATCAGGCGTAGAGCGCGAGAAGAGAAACGTGATACGCGACTTCCGCGTGGAGGAAAAAGGAAAGTCGGTGGAGGCCGTGGAGCGCAGCCTGGCCCGCCTCAGCGACGAGGAACTCCTCCAACTGACCAGCGTAGCGCAGGCCCTGGGGTATTCGGGCGCCCATGATGAACTGGACCGCCCCCTCTCCTCACGCGGCTATCGTATACTCGAGCGTATCCCGCGCCTTCCTGCGTCTGTCGTGGAGAAGCTCGTCAAGAACTTCAAGACCGTACAGAACATCATGCAGGCTTCGGAGAAGATGCTGGACGAGGTCGAGGGTATCGGCAAGGCGCGCGCACATGCCATCAAGGAGGGGTTACGGCGGATCGCCGAATCCTCCCTCGTCGAGAGATACATGTGATCACGCGGGCCGCATGTGGCGTTCCACCCCTACCGATACGGGAAATCCATCCATAATATGGTAGATGGTTCTTCTCCCGGAAGTGTGGGTAGCGGGAGATGATAACTGGGGCAACACTTTGGGGTCAGACCTCAAAAATCTGCCTCTCCACCCGCTGCAGCTATGTTAATCATCGCAAACTTGGGAGGCAATTTTTGAGGTCTGACCCCAAAGTGTTGCCAGGCAATTTTTGAGGTCTGACCCCAAAGTGTTGCCTAAAGGTAACTATCATTACCACACTTCTACCCACACTTCTGGGAGAATAACGTGGTAGATGAACATTTTTGTATGCATGCGAAGGCTGCCGCGGTTTGACACCCCTGAAAAGCCGAACCTATAATGAACCTAGTCAGAAGGGACGGAGGTAATAGATATGCGGGAAGCAGATTGTGCAGAATTTCAGAAGACTGTATCGGAGTACCTCGTCCGCAACCGCAGTATCCTCGATGTCATGACCAAACTCCAGGATGCCGCAACCAGGGTCAATCGGGCCCTGGCGAAGACGGTAACCAGCTGCGGGTGCCTGAGCATAGAAGCGAGTAAGCAGGAGCTTCCAGAAGATGCAAGTTTTTCCCAGGTCGCCAACTACGTCAAGAGCCATATCGAGGGGAAGCTCTGCCCGAACTGCGCGGATGTCATAGAGACGGAGTTGGGGAACGCGATCTTCTATCTCGGGGCTATCTGCTGCCTGTTAGGGCTGGATCTTAAATGTGTTCTGGAGAGGGAGAATGACCGCATTAATACCCTGGGAGTCTACAGCCTCACCTGAACGCGTGGATGATATTGTGCATAGTCCCTCGGGAGAACGGACGATATTGTTCAAATATGGATTTCGATCGCATATGTCAGTCGTGGCCTGGTGAGACTGGACCTCACGGATAACCACCCTGATTTAACCGATAATATGTTGTCTGCGAATAATATCGTAGAAACTCCATCAAGACCTGAGAGGTGATGAGGATGTTTCATGTTGGAGATATAATAGTCTATCCTCACCATGGAGCGGGGGTTATCGAGGGGATCTCCGCGAAAGATGTCGAAGGGGAGACCAGGACCTATTTCGTCTTGCGTATGTGCCAGGGAAATCTCAAGGTGATGGTGCCAGCGGATAATTCCCACCTGGTCGGCCTGCGCAATGTCATCGACAAGGATGAGGTCGAAAAGGTCTTCTGCGTTCTCGGCGAGAAGCAAAGTCCGATGCCCAGCAACTGGAACCACCGCTATAAGAAGAACCGCGACAAGCTTCGCAGCGGTGACATCTTCGAGGTCGCCGAGGTAGTGAGGAACCTGACCCTCCGGGACATAGAGAAGGGGCTTTCGTCGGGAGAGAAGCGCATGCTCAACCAGGCCCGGGATATATTGGCCAGCGAATTGATGTACGCCGTCGAAGTCGAGGTAGACGAGGCCGTGCGCATGATCGAGGAGGTTTTTACTCCCTCCTCTTGAGTTATAATCTATATACGGACTCCGGGTCTTATCATCTTTATCGTCGGCCCGGGGAAATACGCTGGAAGGGAGGACTGCACTACCCTGAGTGGGAGTATTGAAAGTTAATGGTAGTCCTTGTCGTCCGATTGATCTTCATGGTAATCGGGGGGGTCGTGGGCTATGAGCTCGGGCAACTGATCGAGCAGCAATTACCGAATAATCTCAGCGCTAGTTATTATCTGATCGGCTTTATCGTTTCTATTCTTGTCTGCTTAGGGCTGGGATTCGTGATCGGAGGAGCGGCGGGACGCTATCTCGCCAGGCTCCTCAACCGATTTGAAGTCGCCATCCAGGATATCCCGGGCACCGACCTCCTCATGGGAGCTATAGGGATCATCGCCGGGTTCCTCATAGCTTTCCTGCCCTCGATGATACTCTTCCGGTCCTACCCGGGCTGGATAGTCGCCCTTATCCTCTATGCCATCTGCGGGGTGATCGGGTATATCATCGCCGTGCAGAAAAAAGATGACCTGCTCGGCCTCTTCCGCCCCTCGCGGGCGCCCCATGAGACGGGCGAACATACGGAGAAAGGCGCGGTGTCACGCATACTGGATACCAGCGTGATCATCGACGGCCGCATCACCGACATCTGTTATTCCGGCTTCCTGGAGGGTGAGCTGGTGGTGCCGCGGTTCATCCTCAACGAGCTCCAGTCCATAGCCGATTCCGAGGACCCGCTCAAGCGCAACCGCGGCCGGCGCGGCCTGGACGTGCTCAATGCCCTGCAGAGGCAGGACAGGGTGGAGGTGCGCATCGAGGAGTTCGATTTCCTCGAGCTCTCCGCGGTCGACTCCAAACTGGTCGCCCTGGCCAAATCCTTGAACGTGCCGGTGATGACCAACGATTTCAACCTGAACAAGATCGCCGAGCTCCAGGGAGTCCGGGTCCTGAACATCAACGAGTTGGCCAACTCACTCAAACCCGTGGTGCTCCCCGGCGAATCGATAACCCTGAACCTGATCAAGGAGGGCAAGGAGCCCGGCCAGGGGGTCGGTTACCTGGACGATGGGACCATGGTGGTGGTCGAGGGAGGCAGGAAGTCGATCGGCCGTGATGTGGAAGCCCTGGTGACCAGCATCCTGCAGACGCCGGCTGGCAGGATGATCTTTGCCGCACTCAAGGAGAAGTGAGCATGTCCGCAAAGGCAGCCGCCATCGTGGCGGGCGCCGGGCGCGGCGAGAGGATCGGCAATAAGGAAGGCAAGCAGTTCCTGGAACTGGTGGGTATACCGGTGCTGGCCCGCTCCCTCCTCAACGTGGCGGCCGTTCCAGAGGTGGAGGAGATCGTCCTGGTGGTCAATGCCGGGGACATCGAGCGGGCTGGTGAGGAGATAATCTCAGCCTACGGGTTGGATAAAGTCATAAGTGTGGTGGAAGGAGGGGAGTGGAGGCAGGAGTCGGTCCTGCGGGCCCTGCGCACCCTCTCCCCTGACACGGAGGTCGTCGTCGTGCACGACGGCGCCAGGCCGCTTGCCACCCCCAGCCTGTTTCGGCGGGCAATAAAAGCATTACACGATTTCGACTGCGAGGGGATAATCGCCGCTGTCCCCATGGTGGACACGGTAAAGGAGGTCGAAGGAGGGTGGGTCATGAGGACCCCCGACCGCCAGCGCTTGTGGGCGGTGCAGACGCCGCAGTGTTTCCGCTCCCCGGCACTACTCGATTCCCACGAGCGTGCCTATCGCGAGGGGGTGTGGGCGACGGATGACGCAGCGCTTCTGGAACGGTACCGCTATCGCATCAGGGTGGTAGAGGGGGAGTTGACCAACCTGAAGATAACCTATGCGAGCGATCTCGTCCTGGCTGAGGCCCTGCTGGGGAAAGGAGGTCTGGAGATTGCCGAACCGGGTGGGTCTGGGGTTTGACGCCCATGCCTTCGAGAAAGGGAGAAGACTGGTGCTGGGCGGCGTCGAGGTGCCGCATGACCGGGGTCTGGCCGGGCACTCCGATGCGGACGTCCTGGTGCACGCGATCATGGATGCCTTACTCGGAGCATGCGGTGAAAGGGATATCGGTACGCATTTCCCAGATACAGACCCTGCTTATAAAGACATCTCCAGCATCGTCCTCCTGGAGGAAGTGATCGGCCTGCTGTGGGAGAAGGGATTCCGGGTGGTCAACGCCGATTGCGTGGTGGTGGCCCAGGAACCCCGCCTATCGCCTTATATGGATCGCATGCAGGAACTCCTGGCGGCGACCATGAGGGTCGACGCCGACCGGGTGGGCGTAAAGGCGACCACTACCGAGGGGATGGGCTTCACGGGCCGGGGTGAGGGAATTGCGGCCATTGCCACCGTGTTCATCACTAAAAGGACCTGATGTATGTGTGCCAGCGCCTTAACATTCGGAAATGTTAAGGCGCTGGCACCGTCGCGCCGAAGACGGCGCTG
>CAYHAT010000214.1:0-6518 GCA_964354675.1 uncultured Actinomycetota bacterium
CCGCCGCGCGGGCCAGGTCGTACATGGGCGTGATCACCGCGTTCAGCTGGGGATTCAACCTCTCGATGCGCTCTATGGCCGCCTCCACCAGCTCTATGGGTTTGACCTTCCCTGCCCGTACCAGTTCCGCCTGAGCGATGGCGTCGAGATAGGCGGTCTCTTCGGAGATCCCCATTATCCTTCCCCCTTTCATCGCATGCCGCAAGCCGTCTGAACCCTACTCTACTACCCCGACGTCCCATCAACAAACAGGACCGTGACCCTTAGCTGCCGAAACATATTGTATGTAACGGGCAAGGCGGGTCGCGGTTCCCCTCACGGGTATAATATAGGGGAGCGGATACCGGCTTGCGGTATAGGGATGACACGGCAGGACCTCGACCAAAGGAGTAATGAGATGTACTGTGCCGAATGCGGAAAAGAGATTCCGGATGACAGCGAATTCTGCGGATTTTGCGGTGCGACCGCCGCTGCGCCCGTAGCGGCCGCCGGCGCCGGGCAGGTGCCAACGGCGTCGTCAGCGGCGCCACCCCCGCCGCCATCCCCGCCGCCCGCACCTCCAACGGGTGGACCACCGCCGCCTCCCCCGGGTGGGATGACGCCGCCCATGGGTACCGGCGTTCCGCCGACCCCTTACGGACCGCCCGCGAAGAAGTCCCCTTTACCATGGATATTGGGCGTCCTGGGTCTGTTGGCGGTAGTGGCCGTGGTGCTGGTGCTGGTCTTCGTGGTCTTCAACGGCGACGACAATGGCGGCGGGGGCAACGGCGGCAAGGAGAGCGCGAACCCCGAGAAGACCGTCGAGAACTTCTTCGCGTCCCTCGAGAAACAGGATGCGAAGATGCTCGTGGGGACTATGGAGCCCGACTACGCCGACGAGATGAAGAACATCCTGGGCGAGGATTACCTGGACCTGCTCGACGAATATTTCTTCGCCGTATTCCCTGATGATCTGAAGATAACCATCGACAAGATGGAAAGCGATGTCACGGGGGACAAGGCAGAGGTCACCGTCACCGAGGGCACCATGAGCTATACGGACGAATACGGCGACAAGGTCACGGAGGATGCCGCCGAAGCCGACATGGAGGCTTTCGAACTGGTCAAGGTGGACGGCAAATGGTACCTGTCGGAGGACACCCTGGTGCAGATGGGCTTCGACTTCAGCGACTTCGAGGATAGCGGGTTGACGGACGGAGATGACGATACCGGGGTGGTCGACCTGCCCGTGGACAGCGAGGACGAGGTCATTACCCTCATCCTGGAGGACGAGGCGATCTGGGACTGGTACATGGAGACCGACCTTCCCCAGTACGAGGTCACCGACGAGAACACCAGCTGGGGCGTATATCTCTACGAGCTAGCGGAGGACGGAACGGAGATCCCCTTCGCTTATTATGCCGTGGATAAGGAGACCGGCGAGGTCTTCGAGGTAGTCGAATAGAGCGGGGCCCTCAGGCCGACTCCTCCTGCATGGAGCATCTGCCCTGGAGCATGCCAACGGACTCCCGGATCAGGCGGGAGACGTGCATCTGGGATATCTTGAGCTCGCGGGCTATCTTAGTCTGAGTCCAACCCTTATTCAAGCGCAGATCCATCACCTGGCGGTGGCGCAACGGCAGGCTGGCCAGGGCGTTCTCGATGACCAGCTCCTTCTCCACTTCCTCGAATGCAGGGTCGTTGGAGCCGATGAAGAAGCTGAGCGGGGCTTCGTCCTGGCCTTCCCCACAGGTGCTGTCCAGGGAGAAGACGCATGAGTACTGCTGCGCCGCCAGGGCTTCGATGATCTGTTCTTCGCTCACCTGGAGCCTGCTCGCCAGCTTCTTTATATTCGGCTCCCTGCCCTCTTCATCCATGAACCTGCGTGTCTCCACGTTGATGCGCTGCCGCAGGTCGCGCAGGGGCCGGGGAAGGCGGATGATCTCCAGGTGGTCCCGGTAGTGTTTCTTGAGCTCGCCCTCAATGGTCGGATAGGCGAAGGTTATGAACGACACGCCCCTCGTGGGGTCGAACCTCCTCAAGGCTTTCATGAGCCCCAGGGCCGCCAGTTGGAAGGCGTCCTCGTAGGGCAGACGGTCGGAGTGGTATTTGTGGGCAAAACGGTGCAGCAGGTCCTGGTAGCGGGCAAAGAACCGTTCCTTGGCCTCCTGGTCGTCGTCCTCGTTTATGCGCTCCAGCAGGTCGATGTCCGCAGTGTTCAAGCCTTTTCTCTCCATGTATCCTGTACCTCCGCAATCCTCGGGATGTGCTCGCCGTTTCTATCCTTGCTTTACAGCGCCTGTCTACCTCCCACGTCCCGGTAGGCCCGGCCTGCGGCAGTAGCCCGCCGCAGGCCTTCGCTTTTTTCACCCTTCCCGGAAAGCTCGCGGGCCAGAGGCCCGCAAAGTCGAAAGATCAAAGGGACCCGCAAGAGATGGCGCATTCATCGGGCAAGCTGGCGGGGGATATATGCTTCCTTCCCGATCTCCCTGGTCCCTGCGGGATCGATATGCAGCCGTCCGGAACGTCCGCAGCGGGAGCAGAAGAAAGCTCCCCTGATCGTCTTGTTGCTGCATAGAGGACAGACCGTTCCCGCCTTGGAAAGAAGTATTCCCAGCTCCTTTTCCCTCATCTTTCACCCCTTACACGGGTCCCTGTTTCCTGCTAATAAGATATGTATGGGCGTGGGAAAAGGGTATCGGTGCGATTCCTCTTGCTGTGTGGGATTACCGTTGTTTTGCCTGTAGGGTGTTTTCCTACATGGGGTGTGGGGTCGGGTGGGTTGACCCCTAATCGATGAGCCCGTTCTTCACGGCGTAGTAGGTAAGCTCGGCGTTGCTATCCATCCCCATCTTCTCCATGACGCGCGCCCGGTAGGTGCTGACGGTCTTTACGCTGAGGCATAACTCCTCGGCGGCCTCCTTCAACCTCCTACCTGAGGCGAGCATGCACATCACCTGGAACTCGCGGTCGGAAAGGTTCTCATGGGGCGGCCTCTCGTAATCGGTCCCCACGACGACGGCCAGCTTCTCCGCCATGGACGGGCTCACGTACTTCCCCCCGCCCACGACCTTCCTTACCGCATTGACCAGCTCTTCCGCAGCGCTCTCTTTGTTGACGTAGCCCGCCGCACCGGCCTTGAGCACCCTTAGCGCATACTGGTCCTCGGGGTGCATGGAGAGGATGAGCACCGGGAGCCCCGGCCGCATGGCCTTGACATCCTTGAGCGCCTCCAGGCCGCTGCGGTCCGGAAGGGTGATGTCCAGCACGATGACATCCCATTCTTTCTCTCTCACCAGGTCCAGCAGCTCGGCGGCTGTCGTCGCCTCGGCCGCCACCTCCACGTCCGGCTCCTCGACCAGGATCTGCAACAATCCTTTCCTGACCACCGGGTGGTCGTCCACTATGAGGACCTTGATCATCCACCGCCCTCCTCGCTACCTCCGTCGCCGTCCCCGCCGTCATCGAGGCGGACCGGGATCTTCACCACCAGGGTGGTTCCTTCGCCGCCCTTACCACGGATGTCGACCTCTCCCCCGAAGATGTGGGCTCGCTCCCGCATGCCCAGGATACCCAGGGCTCCACGGTCGTCGATCTCCTCCCTGCTGATCCCACGGCCGTCGTCCTTGACCTCCAGCATGATGCCATCCATCCCGGATGACAGCTGCACATCTACCCGGCTGGCGCCGGCATGGCGGGCGATGTTGGTAAGGGCTTCCTGCGCGATGCGGAACAGGGCGATAGCGAGGTCCTTGTCCATGAAGACCTCATCCGCCTCCGAGGCGAAGGTGCAGTCCAAACCGGTCAACTCACTGAACCGCTTCACCTGCCAGTCCAGTGCGGCGGCCAGCCCGAGGTCGTCCAGCACACCCGGCCTCAGCTGCGTCGAGATCTCGCGCACGGACTGGATGGTGGTGTCGACGAGCCCGGACATGGCCTCTATCCTCTCCTCCAGCCCCCCGTCTCCCGCCACCCTTTTCCCCAGCAGGGAGAGGTTTATCTTGAGCCCGGTCAAGGCCTGCCCCAGCGTGTCGTGCACCTCCAGGGCGACGCTGCGCCTCTCCTCCTCGCGCACCGACTCCATATATGCGGTCAGGGCGCGCAGCTGTGCGGCGGCGGTTCGCAGTTCCTCCTGGTCCCTCCTGCGCTCCGCGATCTCCTCCTGCAGGCGGCGGTTGGCCTTCTCCAGCTCCAGGGTGCGCTCTTCCACCAACTCCTCGAGGTGTTCGCGGTATCTGTCCAGTTCCTCCTCGGACCACATGCGCAGCACGGCCATGGCATAGAGGTCCGCCAGCCTGTTCATGAGGTCGAGGTCCTTTTCGGTGTAGTCGCGGCCGGAGTTGGCCAGCGCTAGCTGACCCACCAGGGCTCCACCCAACAGCGCTGGTACAGATATGAACCGCTCTATGGGGATATGGCCATCCGGTACTCCCGTCGACCTGGGGTCCTCGCGAGGCTTGTTGGTGAGCAAAGGTTTCCTGTTCTCCAGGACCCAGCCCCACAGCCCTTTGAACTCCTTGAACACCACGCTCTTGTCCGCGATCTCGCACTTCTCCCATATATCCCTGGACAGGGTGGAAGAGACCAGGTATCCGGTATCAGCTTCGACATAGCCGACGTAGCCGAAGGGGCTCCCGGTGAGGCGTTTGGCGTTCTCCAGCACGACGTAGGATACGTCGTCGATGGATGCATGGGCGAGTAGTGTGGCGGAGAGCTCCGCCACCGCCGTGTTGACCTCCAGCTCATACGCCAACATCTCCTCCATGCGCACTCGCCTGGTGATATCCCTGGTGATGCTCCCCATCATCATGCCCTCACGGGAACGGACCGGAAAGGTCGCTGTCTGGATCGTGCGTCGCCTCCCGTCAGGGGCCTGTATCTCCCTTTCACTGGTCTCCCCCATCCACGTATCATGGTCCTCTCCCAGGGAGGCGGAGATAGAGGACTTAAAATCTTCGAAGGCTTCATGGCTTTGAAGCTCCGGCAGGGCTAAAATGTATTGCACATCCCAGAGGTATCTCCCCAGGGCTTCTTCGCGTCGCAACCCCATCATGCTCTCTTGGGCACTGTTCCATTCGATGATGATCCCCCTGCTGTTCACCAGTACGATGCCGTCGGAGGACTGCTCCACTACGCTTCGGAACTTGTATTCGCTCTCCCGTAAAGCTTCCTCCATCTGCCTGCGCTTGGTGATATCTGCCACCATCGCCAGGGCACCCATAAATCTACCGGCCTCATCGGTGAGCGGGGATGTCTCCAGGCTGGTGTATATACGTGACCCGCCCTTTCTGAGGAACTCGAAGTCATGCTGCTCCCCGATGCCGCTCCTGCGGCGTTCCAGGTTTTTCTCGGCGGCCTTTATCCCCTCCTCGTCCATGAAGTCGTAGAATGAGTGGCCCAGCATCTCTTCCACGCCATACCCGAGTATTTCCGCCATGCGCGTGTTGACAAAGGTGGTGATACCCTCGCCGTCGATGGTCCATATCCCCTCTTGGGCACTGTCCACGATCGCGCGGTATTTTTCCTCACTGATCCGCAAGGCTTCCTCGGACTCGCGCCTGGACACGAGATTGTTGCACCATTTGTCCAGCGTCGCCGCGGCGACCTCGTCACCCCGGAATTCATCGGGGGGCATAAAGTAGAAATTATCGTAGATCTCGGTCCCTATGACGGCGATGGGGTGGGTGGTCAGGATCCCCAGCAAGAGGTCGGGGCTGAAATGCCTGCGGTCGTACTGGCAGATGGCCATACAGCGGCTGCCGGGAAAGAAGCGGTTCAGCTTGGCCTCGTATGCGATGAGCCTCTCTGAGCCCGGCAGCCCTTTCAGGGCCCAGGTCATCTCTCCTGTGACCCTCAAGGCTGAATATCCCTCGGAGACCGCCTGTTCCGTCTCCGTACGCAGCAGCGCGATCATGCCGTCGGGATCGAACTCTCCCTCCTTCATGTAGGCATCGTCGACGGTGAGGATGGATAGCTGCCCGCTACTCAGATAGGGCTGGGTATCGATCCCATCGTTCTGCAGGTAGCCCAGGACCTCCTCGGCGGTATGTGAGTCCACGATGTAGAAGACCTTCTCGCCGCGCTCGAGCCCTTGCCTGAGATAGGGCGTGAGCAGGGCACGGTGCTCTTCCTCCGACTGGTAGATGCAGCAGAGGTGGTCTCCCGGCTCGAGATCGCTCAAGCCGAACGGTTTACGCAGTTCCTCCATGCCCCTTACCTCCAAGCAATATCATAATCAAATCGTGGTTTCGCCGCCATGTTCAGCCGACCAGGCCGAGCGCTATGGGGCCGTGTCTTCGATCTTCGGTTCCCGCTTCTAGCCCCCACAAATCAGTTTGACGACCGGAACCGAGGATCGAAGACACGGCCCCTAATAGCCCCTCCCTACAGAAAAACAAACGAGCCCGGGGAACTACGGGGTCGGTCGAAGCGACATCGCAAGCGGCTGAATAAGAGCTGACAAGCCCGGCGAGCAAGGTGCTCAGAGGAGCTTGCGACGACGACCAGCCTTGTCGCCGGGCACAGAAAAGTATCCCTCA
>CAYHAT010000215.1:0-6492 GCA_964354675.1 uncultured Actinomycetota bacterium
CGCGAGAGCTGGGATACCGCGATCACCGGGATGTTGAAGTCGCGGCCACGGATCTTGAGGCCCCGGGATATGGATGCGATCTCCTGCACGCGGTTCTCCAGGCGGCGATCGGAGCCCATGAGCTGGATATAGTCAACGATCACCAGGCCGATATCGTGCTGTGCCCTGAGGCGCCTTACCTTGGAGCGCAATTCCATGATGCCGATGTCGGCGTTGTCATCGATAAAGATGGAAGCCGAAGTAAGCTCCCCCGCCGCATCCGAGAGCCGCTGCCAGACATCATCGTCCTTGAAGCTGGATTTCAGCTTCTGGCTGTTCACCCGGGCACGGGAGCATAGCATCCTCTTGGTGACCTCCTTGGCGCTCATCTCCAGGCTGAAGATGACCAGAGGCACCCCCTCTTTTATTGCGACATGCTCGGCGATGTTCAAGGCCAGGGATGTCTTGCCCATGGAAGGGCGAGCTGCGATGACGATGAGATCGGAGGGTTGAAAACCTTGAGTAAGCTCGTCCAGCTTCGAAAAGCCCGAGAGGATCCCGCTCTTCATACTGCCGTCCGCTATTTGCTCGAATTCCTCCCAGGTCGCCTCCATCAATTCCCGCAAGGGTTTTATACTCTCCCGCCTCTCCCGCTGGCCCACGTTGAAGACGGCACCCTCCGCCTCGTCCAGGGCCTCCGCCAGCTCCTCGGGCGCCCGGTAGCCCAGCGCGGCTACCCTTCCCGCGGCAGCGATGAGGCGGCGGTAAGTGGACAGGCGGGACACCACCTCGGCGTAGTAGCGGGCGTTGGCCGGCGTGGGGACGGAGGACATGAGGTTGAGGATATAGGAACGATCGCCCACCTTCTCCAGGTTCCCCTGCGCGCGCAGGGATTCGGCCATCGTGACCGGGTCCACGGGCTCGCCGGAGGCGAAGAGGGAGAGGGCGGTAGTGTAGATGAGGCCGTGGGATTCCTTGTAGAAATCATCGGGTTTGAGGATCTCGGATACTTCGCCGATAGCTTCCTGCGAGAGGAGCATGGAGCCCAGCACCGACTCCTCGGCCTCCAGGCTGTGCGGCGGCAGGTGGTCGTGGCGGTCAAAGGCCTGGAATACCTTGCTCATGCCCCTCTATCCCCCGTCGAAGCAGGGCGGCTCCGCGCCCGGCCTCGTCAGACCTTCCTATTCCGGTATCACTTTGAGGTGGACTATGGCCTCGACATTCGGGTGCAGCTTGATGCGCGCCTCGTGAAACCCCACCGTCTTTATGTGCTCATCCATGTGGATCTTCTTGCGGTCCACCTCGATGTGCAGTTCTTCTTCCAGCATGGCGGCGACGTCTTTGGAGGTGATGGTCCCGAAGAGTTTGCCCTCCTCCCCGGTCTTGACGGCGACCTCGAAGGTGTGCCCGGTGATAGCCTGGGCGACGTCCTCCGCCCTCTTCAATTCGCGGTCGGACCTGGCCATCTTCTCCGTGGCCAGCTGGGTGGCTTCCTTTGCCTTTCCCTTGGTGGAGCGTACGGCGAGGCCTTTGGGGAGCAGCAGGTTGTTGGCGTAGCCGTCCTTGACCTCCACCGTATCGCCGCGGCTGCCCAGGCCCTCCACGTCTGCCACCAGGATAACCTTCAAAGCGAACTCCTTGTCATTCGGGATGTTGGACCTTACTCAGTATAACAAAACGGAAGGCCTTTGTTGTGGCGAAAACCACCCGCCTTACTTGATCTCCCCCTGGCGCGAGGTGTAGGGAAGAAGGGCCATCTCCCGGGCGCTCTTGATGGCCAAGGCCAGCCTGCTCTGGTGCTGGGCGCAGTTGCCGGTGACGCGGCGGGGGCGGATCTTGCCCTTCTCCGACACGTACTTTTTCAGGAGAGAGACATCCTTGTAGTCGATAAAGTCCATCTTCTCCGAGCAGAAGTAACAGACTTTTTTGCGGGGCTTGCGGGCATAACCATCACGGGATCTCTTCTCCCTCCCGCCGGGTTTTCTGCTCTGGTTCGGGCTCATCTTTCCTCCAGTTGTGATCCACGTTCTCCTCTTGGGTGTGCCTCCTGCCTCAGAAGACCACCTCGTCTTCGACACGGGCCTCCAGGTCGGTGGAGAGATCGTTGTCAGTGAAGTCCACCTCGACCATGTCGTTAATGCCGTCCTCCTGCTTTTCGCGGCGTCCCAGGAAGACGACGCGATCGGCCACGACCTCTACGGTCGATCTTTTCTGACCGTCATTCCCCTCCCAGCTCCTGCTCTGCAGCCTGCCGGTTACGGCGACCTGGCGCCCCTTGCTCAGGTACTCGGCGCACTTCTCGGCCTGGTTGCGCCAGACGACCACGTTGAAGTAGTCGGTCCCTATCTCTCCCTGCTGGTTGGTGAAGTTGCGGTTCACGGCCAGGCGCAGCGTCGCGACCGGCAACCCTCCCGGGGTGTACCTGAGTTCGGGATCCCGCGTCAGGTTCCCGATCAACACCACATTGTTCAAACCAGCCATGATATCCTCCCTTTCCGCTCTTCCCGACGTACAACCTTATTCTATTGCGGGACAGTGACATCCGCCGGGAAGGGGTAAAGGTTACTTCCGCTGATCCATGCGGAAGATCTTGAAACGTATGAACTCGTCCGTAATGGAGAGGACGCGGTCCAGTTCCCTGATGAGTTCCTCCCCGCCCTTGAACGTGAGCACGACGTAATAGCCGTCGGTCTCGTGCTTGATGGGGTAACCCAATCTCCTCTTCCCCCACACGTCCAGGCCGGTCGTCTCGCCGCCATCGCGTGCTATCAGTCCGGCGACCCTCTCCTGCAGGGCCTCGTACTGCTCGGGTTCAAGATTGGGCCGGGCGATGTACATGAGCTCGTATTCGCGCATCTTCACCTCCTTTGGTCTAGCGGCCCCCGGTCCGTGCCGGGAGCAGGAGCAGCGTCGAGCACAAGACCAGATTATAGCACCCGTACAGGCGCTAGGCTATAGACGGTGGGCGACGTGCCCCCAGCCACTATGGCGCAACGCCCACATAAACCCCAGCCACTACTATGGTGCAACGCCCATATAAGATAGAATAAATCTGCGGAAGGTGATGGAGGAGGTGCCGCAGTGCTGCTCAGGAATTACATGGAAGAAGTGGTGGACGGGACCCTGGAGGAGATACTCTCCCGCCGCGACGATATCTGCACATGCGAGCGGTGCATGCAGGACATCAAGGCGCTGGCCTTGAACCACCTGCCCCCCAAGTACGTGGTGACCGACAAGGGTTACATATATACAAAGGTCAACGAGTTGGAGAGCCAGTTCAAGGCGGACGTAACCGTCGCTGTCACCAACGCTTTGAAGATCATCCGCAAGAATCCTCGCCACGAAGAGGAATGCTGAATCCGAGGATCGTACGGCATCTCTTGGATAGCCCCGGTCACCCCGCCGCCTTTCCACCCGGCGTCGTGGGCCTCATGTCTTCTTTCCGTTCGGCTGCGGGCCAAGCCGCGTGATAACATCTAGGCGTGGCAGCGGGGAAAGGAGGACCGATGCGCATATCCCGGCGCCATCCCCTGGACGTCAGCGTGGCGGAGGCCAGGGAGATACAGGAAAGGCTGCGGCGCGAGGTGCGCGAAGAACCAGGGTTGGACCAGGCGGGGATCGAGTTCGTAGCGGGGACCGACATCTCCTACCTGCGTGAGCGTAAGCTGGCCTTGGGGGCGGCGGTGCTCATGGGCTACCCCGGCATGGAGGTGCTCGAGGTGTGCACTTCGGCGGTGGAGGTCACCTTTCCTTACGTGCCCGGCCTGCTCTCCTTCCGCGAACTTCCGGCCTTGCTGCCCGCCCTCGAGGCCCTCGGCCGCACCCCCGACCTTATCTTCGTAGACGGCCATGGGCTTGCCCACCCGCGCGCGTTCGGGCTGGCTTCCCACCTCGGCGTCTTGACGGGCATACCAGCCATCGGCTGCGCCAAGTCCAGGCTGGTGGGCGAGTCGGAGGAGCCGGGCCGGGAAGTGGGGGATCAGGTGCCGCTACTCTATAAGGGGAAGACGGTGGGGGCGGTGTTGCGCACCCGGCGCGGGGTCAAGCCCCTCTACGTCTCCGTGGGCCACCTGGTGGACCTCCCGACATCGGTGCGCATGGTCCTCGCCTGCTTGCGGGGCGTAAGGCTCCCGGAGCCCCAGAGGAAAGCCCACCAGGCGGCGGAGGGATCGAAGCGGGAGGCGAAAGCGGGCTTACTCAAGGCCTGATCCCACCAGTCGGACTGTACCTACTCGCCCTGCACCCTCTGGATGACCTTGGCCGGTACGCCATAGGCCAGGCACCCGGGCGGGAGCGACTCGAGGACCAGGGAATGGGCTCCCACCACGGTGTTCGAGCCTATCTCCACGTTGCCCAGGACGGTGACGCCGGTGTAGAGGATGACGTTGTCGCCGATGCGCGGGAAACCCTCCTCCCCGAGGTTGAACGGAGAGGCCCCCCGCCCCCCCAGCGTCACGTTGTGCAGGAGCCAGCAGTTGGCGCCCAGCCTCACATCTCGGCCGATGGTGACCCCGGCTGAGTGCCAGATGTGGCACCCGGGCCCGATATCCGCCCCGGGATCGATCTCGGCACCGGTGAGGAAGTAGTTCAGGCGCGCGAGGATCTCCGGCAGCAGCCTCATGCCGCGCAGATAGAGCGGGCGGTAGAGGCGGTAGAGGAGAAGAGCCTGCACCCCCGGCTTGACCAGGAGGATGCGCAGGGCTTGGCGCAGGTCGGCCTTGCCCCGCAGGGTGCCCGCCTCGCTGAAGAGGGTCTTTATATCTCCCCTGAGACCTGCCGTACGTTGCTGCAAGCGAAACCTCCTCGCATAACATTCGCCGGCCTTAAACAGTTTACCAGAACCGGGAAGACGGCATAGATAGCGCCGGCTTGACAAGGTGACGGGTGGAGAAGATAATCTATGCACGTTGAAAACATCCAGGAAAAGGATGGTAATGTGAGCGAGGTTATCAGGCATAGAGAGGGAGGATTCCTCTGGTGGTGGCAGACACGCCGTGGCGGTGTTTGCCCACCCCGCGTCTGGTAGCCAAGGGCAGGCATCAAGGAGGCCACGGAGAGAACCGCTCCGTGGTCGTTTTTTATTCCCGAGAACAGACAGGAGGTAGGAGGAAAGACGATGAAAGAGAAACCGAAGATGATCCGATTGTCCGAGGAGCACATCCCGAAGGCCTGGTACAATGTGCAGCCCGATCTCCCCAAGCCCCTGGCGCCACCGCTGCATCCGATAACCAGGGAACCGGCGGGACCGGATGACTTCGCCCCGCTGTTCCCCATGAGCCTCATCATGCAGGAGATGAGCCAGGAGAGCTATATCGAGATACCGGCGGAGGTGCGCGAGATATACAAACTCTGGAGGCCCACCTCCCTGGTGCGCGCAGAGAGGTTGGAGAAGCGCCTGCAGACCCCGGCGCGCATCTATTTCAAGAACGAGGGGGAGAGCCCGGCGGGCAGCCACAAGCCCAACACCGCCGTAGCCCAGGCCTATTACAACAAGCAAGAGGGCGTAAGAAAGCTGACCACGGAGACGGGAGCCGGGCAGTGGGGAAGCGCCCTGGCCCTGGGGTGCAATTACTTCGACCTCGAGCTGCAGGTCTTCATGGTGCGCTCCAGCTATACACAGAAGCCCTACCGCCGCTCGCTCATGGAGACCTGGGGGGCCAAGGTGGAGCCCAGCCCCAGCAGCATGACGGAGTTCGGCAAGAAAATGCTGCAGGAGTATCCGGACACCCCGGGGAGCCTGGGCATCGCCATCTCCGAGGCGGTGGAGCTGGCCGTGCAGGCCGATGACGTCAAGTACAGCCTGGGGAGCGTTCTCAACTATGTGCTCCTGCACCAGACGGTCATCGGCATCGAGGCCAAGCAGGCCTTCGAGATGATCGACGATTACCCGGATATGGTCATCGGCTGCGTAGGCGGCGGCTCCAACTTCGGCGGCACGGCCCTGCCCTTCGTGAAGGAAAAGCTCGCGGGGAGCGACATCCGCCTCATCGCCGTGGAGCCCACCTCCTGCCCCACCCTCACCGCGGGACGCTACGAATATGACTACGGGGATGCCGCGGGCATGGCGCCCATCGTGCTCATGTACACCCTGGGCCATGACTTCGTGCCCCCGCCGTCCCATGCCGGAGGCCTCAGGTATCACGGCGACTCGCCTATCATCAGCCTGCTGGTCAACGAGGGCGTGATGGAGGCCCGGGCTTACCACCAGGTGGAGATATTCGAGGCGGCGGTGACCTTCGCCCAGACCGAGGGGATCATACCCGCACCGGAGACCTCTCATGCCATCAAGGCGGCCATAGACGAGGCGGTGAAGTGCCGGGAGAGCGGCGAGTCCAAGTGCATCTTCTTCAACTTCTCGGGCCACGGCATGCTGGACCTCTCGGCCTACGACGACTACAACAGCGGCAAGCTGAGCGACGTATAGTCGTAACCGCAGGACGTACGCTTAAGAAAGGGGGCCGCAAGGCCCCCTTTTCCATCCCTTGCGCGCGGTAAACCCTTTTAGCCACAAGC
>CAYHAT010000216.1:0-6446 GCA_964354675.1 uncultured Actinomycetota bacterium
TGGTGGTGCTGGCCCTGCCCATCTGGCACCTGGACAAGGTGCTGGATTTCGACCGTCGCTTTTCGCCCCTGCCGGGCTGGTGGCTCAAGCGCATCGAGGACATCCGGGGCGAGAGGACGGGCTTGCTCGGCTACATCATCGCCACGCGGCGGCCGCTCTACGAGCGCCAGGTGTTCATGTCCGCCCTCTCCTCGCCCCGCACCGGGCTGCCCCTGCAGGCCTTCACGCCCACCGCCTTCGACCCCGGGGTGGCGCCGCCCGAGAGCTACCTGCTGGTCACCGACAACGTGGCCGAGCCCTGGGAGCTGGAGGACAAGTTTAACCTGGGGCGCCTCATGGAGCAGCACTGGGAGGACGTCAAGGAGATGTTCTCCTTCGGCGAGGATGAGGTGGAGTTCGCTCTGCCCTATTTCACCACCGGGTGCGACGGCCTGGCCCGCAAGCCGGGATTGACCGGGGATTTCAAGCCGGACGTGCAGGCACCCGGCGTGGATGGCCTCTTCTTCGCGGGCGACACATATGTCGGAAGGGGACTGGCCATCGAGGGGGCATCCCGCTCCGCCATCCTCTGCGTAGAGCGTATCCTGGGTTGAGGGGGAGGGGGGACGGGCGGCACTTCCATGTCTGATAAGTCACCGAGAACGGCGATAATCTCCGATGCCTGGGGCTACGGCCTCATGGAGATCAAGCCCCATCCCTTCTGGCAGGTACGCTTCTGGGCCATCCGCGACAAGGCCCTGCTGGTGCCGGAGTACGGCGCTATGTATATAGCCGCCTTCCTCAAGGGGCAGGGCGTGGAGCTCGAGGTCCTCAACCTCATGGCCGACGTCTTCACGGACGAGGCCTGGTTCCGGGAGGCGGAGGAAGGGCTGCCCGACGATGCCATCTCCACCGCTCCTATCGGCGGCGAGGACGCCCTGCGGCGCATGCGCGGAAACCTGGAGGATGCCCTGAAACGCTCCCAGCCCGACGTGGTATTGTTTCCCATCTCCATATACTACGTTGCCCTGCACGCTCGGGAGATGCTGCGGCGCCTCAGGGAGATGATGCCCGGCGTCACGCTGGTGGCCGGGGGTGTCTACTCCACCATGCACCCGCAGGAGATCATGGACGACGGGGCGGCCGACTTCGTAGTGCGTGGGGAGGGGGAGTGGACCTCCCTGGAACTGCTGCGCGCCCTGGAGAGAGGAGAGCGGGATCTTTCAGTCATCCCCGGGCTTACCTGGCGCGACGGTGGAGGAAAGGTGGTCCACAACCGCGAGCGGGAGCGCGAGAGGGAGCTCGACCGCTTCCCGCATATCTACACGGTGTCGGAGGAGTTCGCTATAGGGACGCGGCACCGGCTGCTCAAGAACCTGAACCCCCTGGATGATTACATCCCCGGGGCCGGTTTTCTCACCTCGCGCGGCTGCCCCGAGGAATGCACCTTCTGCCTGGACCCCGCGGTATGGAAGAGGAAGACGCGCTTCCACACCCCCGCCTACGTGCGCGAGGTGCTCGACTATTGCTGGGAGAACTTCCAGGAGGGCGAGCGCTCGTTCTATTTTGGCGACGCCACCTTCGCCCTCAACCGCCCCCGCCTGCGCTCCTTGTTGCAGACGGTCAAGGAGGTGCCCTTCACCTACCACATCCAGACCCGGGCCGACTCCCTCACCCCGGAGGTCCTGCAGGGCCTGCGGGATAGTAACTTCGGCACCGTGGCCCTGGGCGCCGAGTCGCTCGACGACCGCATCCTGCGCGAGGTGGTGAAGAAGCGGACCACCCGGGAGGAGATCCTCGCGTCGGTGCGGGCAGCGCGTTCCTACGGGCTGGCCCCCATCCTCACCTTCATCGCCGGCCTGCCCGGCGAGAGCCGCGCCGACCTGGAACGCACCGTCGAGACCCTGCGCGCCGAGGGCATAAGAGAGGCTACCTTCTTCCCCCTGGTGGTCTTCCGGGGGACGGAACTCTATGAGATCTTCCTGCGCACCTACTCCGAGGAGAAGAGGGAGAGCATGCGCCTCAACCGCTGGTCGGAGGAGTTCTGCTTCGCTAGCGAGGACTTCGGGTCCATGCAGGAGCTCATCGAATACACCCAGTACCTCAACAACGCTATCCGCAGCTAGCCCTGTGCACGCTGGAGATCGAACCCGGAACACACCTGAGGCACACTCGGGATCAAGCCTGGAACACGCCGGGCAGGCTGCCGTGTTTGCGGGGGTTCGCATCGAGGGGATAAGATAGGAATGGCCTGGATGATCACATCCGTGCAGCGCATAGCCGGGTAGTGAAACGCGGGGTGAGTCGGGATGGATGCCGAGGGATTGCGCGCTTTCGCACACGACAGGGTGTTCTCCACCCTCGAGAGCAGGAGCGAGGAGGGCGGGTTCGACCGTTCCCTGTGGAGGGAAATGGCCGAGTTCGGGCTCGTCGGCGCGCTCGTCGATGAGGAATACGGCGGAGACGCAGGGGATATCGAAAGGTTCGTAGGGGGCGCATCCTTACTGGCGGCAGAGGGCTACGACCTCGGGTTGACCTTGAGCCTCATCGACCACGTCATGCTCTGCGCTTACCCATTGCAGGCCTTCGGTTCACCCGCTTTGCGGGCGCGTTATCTCCCTTCTCTGTGCAACGGGGAACGCATCGGGGCGGCCGCCATATCCGAGCCTGAGAGCGGAGGCAATCCCTCGCGTATGATCACCACGGCGGTCCTGGAAAAAGATGGGTATGCGATAAGCGGCGTCAAAGGGCCGGTGACCAACGCGCCGACGGCGGACGTCTTCCTGGTCATAGCCTCGACTGATAGGGATGCCGGCAAAGCGGGCCTCTCGGCATTCCTGGTGGAAAGGGAGGCGGGGATAGAGGTGGAGGAGATAAAGCTGGGATTCCTTCCCACCTCGCCCCATGGCAAGGTGATCCTGAGAAAGGTAAGGGTACCCTCCGACCACCTCATCGGCGAAGAGGGATGGGGCCACGAACGCATCTCCCGCTCGGTATTCATGTGGGAGCGCGCGGTGATCATCCCGGTGATCGTGGCCTTCATGGAACGCCTGCACCACCTGGTCGTATCCAGTCTCGAGCCGGCGGAGATCTCCCCCGACCTCAGGGTGCTCCTGGCCCAGAGGAAGGTGGAGGTGACGGCATACCACATCCTGGGGGAGCGTCTCCTGGGACTGACCTTCGGCTCCACGGACAATGGCAGGGAGCGCATGGAACTGCTCCTCTTTTTCGGAAAGGCTTTGCCCTCATGGGTGGAGTCCATGCGTGGCGCCGTCGGGGAGGCCAGGCTCGATGGGGACGAGACCATAACGGGGATGCTCATAGACCTGCGGCTGTTGGAGGTGGGCAGCTCCATCCTGGATTGGCAGTTCCAGAAGCTGCTCTTTTAGAGGGGCCACCCGATCGGCATCTGGCCCCACCCTGACGGCCGTCATGTCCGGAAAGGCATCGCTGGGTTACGTTTAAGTAGAAAGTATGTTATGCGGCTTCCGTGGCGGGAGGGCATACCCTTCCCGAGGAGGATGAGAAAAAATGAGCATCAGCGAGGTTGTGACCCCCCAGCAGATCTGGCATGCATCGGACCGGCTGCCGCCGCGCGTAAAAAGGTTGCGCGAGGAATATTATGCGATCGCGGAGCGGCCCTATTTCCGCAACGAGGTCATGCCCTTCACCACCGGCACGGATTGGGACGTGGTGTGGTCGCCGGTGAACTGGGGCATCATACCGGAGCTGGTGCCTTTTATGGGCGCTTTTTCGGAGTCGCTGCGGGTTATGGCGCGCGAGGTGGAACTCCCGCAGGGCTTCTGGGATAAATCCCTGGTGATGCGCCGGGCGCTCTTCTTCCGTGAGGTCTGCAGGTATTACCTGCCGGTGCACATCCTCGAGGGTGAGCTCATCGTAGGAGGCCAGTTCAACACCGCCCTCTCCAGGTGCCACGATCGCAAAGAGGCCAAGCGCTGGCACAAGCAGACAGGTAGGTGGTGGAAGAAAGCCACGGAGATCAACGAGCTGGGTATCGGCAATACCGGGGCCGTTCCGGGCCATCTCATCCCCGACTACCCCCGCATACTGCGGCAGGGATTCGCGGGGATCTACGCGGAACTCGAGAGGCTGAAGGGCGAGACCACGGACCCGGCCCACGCGGATTTTCTGGAAGCCCTCATGCTATGCTGCGAAGCCGCCCGCGAGGTCGCGGAGCGTTACGCCGATGAAGCAGACAGGTTGGCGACGGAAGAGAGCGACGCGGGGCGGGCCGCGGAGCTGAGGGAGATCGCCCGCATCTGCCGCAAAGTGCCCTGGGAGCCGGCCGAGACCTTTCACGAAGCCCTGCAGTCCCTGTGGTTGACGCACATGCTGATCATGACCGCCGAATCGTATCCCGGCGCGGGCCTGTCCCATGGACGTTTCGACCAGTACATGAACCCTTACTTCGAGGCCGACCTCGCCAGCGGCAGGCTCAGCGAGGAACAAGCCAAGGAACTCCTGGAGTGCTACTGGATAAAGCACAACTACGCCTACGATTTCCAGTGCCGGGTCATGACCAACCAGGGGATAAACTCGGGCTTCGGGCAGCTGGTGACCATCGGCGGCATCGATGCCGATGGCAAAGACGCCTCCAACAGGCTCACCTGGCTTATCCTGGATGTCATCGAGGAGATGAACATGCTGGAGCCCAAGCCCAACATACGTCTGCATATGAACACACCGGAGCCGCTGCTACGCCGGGTGGCAGAGATGGTCTCCGTGGCGCAGGGCTCGCCCTTCCTCATGAACTTCGACGAGAACTCCATACGCGGCCTTGCCTGGCAGGGGCTGCCCGAGGACCGGCTCTGGGATTACGCCCCCGTGGGGTGCCTGGAGAACACGCTGCAGGGCGACGACCGCTCGGGCACGGTGGACGTCAACTTCAACCTGGTCAAGGCGGTGGAACTGGTCTTTAACCGCGGCCGCGATGCCGCCACCGCAAAACGTATCGGGCCCGACACCGGCAAGGTGGAGGACTTCACTTCCTGGGAGCAGTTCCGCGCCGCCTTCGAGACGCAGCTGAAGGCGCTCATGGATTATATGTTCTCCATCAGTGATGAAGCCGACCGTATCCGGGCGGAGTTCGAGCCCACCCCGTACCTCTCCACCCTTGTGGGGGGATGCGCGGAAAAAGGCAGAGACGTGACCCAGGGCGGGGCACGCCACAGCTATATAACGGTGGAGGGCGTGGCCTTCGCCACCGCAGCCGATTCCCTGGCAGCGGTGAAGAAGCTGGTATATGAGGACCGCAAGGTGAAGATGCAGGACCTGGCGCAGGCCATACGGGCGGACTACGAGGGTTACGAGCCGTTGCGCCAGACCATGATCAACAAGGCGCCCAAGTACGGCAACGACGACGATTATGCCGACGAGGTAGCGCGCGATCTCTCCCAGGCCTGGACCAACATGGCCTCGGACCACGTCTCTCCTGCCACCGGAAGGCGTTATCGCGCGGGCTATCTCTCCTGGAACTACTGGATCGCCTTCGCACCCTCGACCGCGGCGACCCCGGACGGGAGGAAGAAGGGGACTTTCCTCTCCAACGCCATAGGCCCCGTGGACGGTGCCGACCGCAACGGTCCTACGGCCGAGATCCTCTCGGTGGGGAAGATGGGCCTGGAGACCGCCCCCAACGGCACATCGCACACCATGAGTTTCAGCCCCTCCCTGCTGCGGGACGCAGAGCACGTCTCCAAGCTCATGGCTTTCCTGCAGGCGTACGGGGAGAAGGGCGGGACCGCGCTGCAGATCAACGTCCTCGACACCGAGACCCTGCGCGAGGCGCAGCGCAGGCCCGAGGAATACCGCAACCTGTTGGTGAGGGTGACGGGCTACAACGCCTATTTCGTGATGCTGGGCAAGGAGATGCAGGACGAGATCATAGCCAGGGAGTCCCATGACCTCTGAGCGCGACGCCACCTGTGGCGTGGTATTCAACGTCCAACGCTACTCTACGGAGGACGGACCGGGTATCCGCACCACCGTCTTTCTCAAGGGTTGCCCTATGCGCTGCCCCTGGTGCCACAACCCCGAGGGCCTGCGGAAAAAGCCCGAGCTGATCTGGTACGAGGTGCGCTGTATCGGGGCCCGTGACTGCCTCGCGGCCTGTCCCGCGGGCGCACTCACCCTGACCCCGCAGGGTATGGTCATCGACCGCGACCTCTGCGACGCCTGCGGGAAATGCGCGGATGCCTGCCCCGCCGCAGCCCTGGAGGTCATCGGCAGGAAGAGGACCGTAGAGGACGTGGCGGCCGAAGCGCTGCGGGACAGGGTGTTCTACGAGAATTCGGGGGGAGGGGTTACGCTCTCCGGGGGTCAGAAACAGCGCGTCGCTATAGCCAGGACTTTGTTGAAGAATCCGCGCATCTTGATCCTGGACGATGCGACTTCTTCGGTAGACACGGAAACCGAAGCCGAGATTCGTTTAGCTCTTCAGGCATTGA
>CAYHAT010000217.1:0-6442 GCA_964354675.1 uncultured Actinomycetota bacterium
AAGAAAAGATGTCACCCGTCTGAATGATCTTGACTTCTCGGGGTTTGTTTTCTTTCTTGTAGTTGTACGTTCCCGGTACGCGCAGAACCCTAGCCGCATCAGCCGTGCAGTTCCAATCAATGAGAAAGTCTTCCTGCTTACACAGGCGCTTAAAGTTCTCAGCGACAGGTTTCCACTGAGCGACTTCGGCTTCTTCATCCAAAGGCCAATAGATATGAAAGCCACCGCCAGACGACACCACGATGGGCTGACCCAACTCCGACATCCCGCTGCTTTCCATAAACTTCTCGTAGGCAGCAACTGCGCTTTTGCGATCGGGATATTTCTTTTCGTCGCCAATATCGATGTCGATAAACAGCGCTTTCAAGAACTTGGCGTTATCGGCTGTACGCTTACCTTTCTCCCTAAAGCTAGCCAGTGCAAAGTACGCATCCTTTTTCTCAGAGCCAGCTACTGCAAACAAATTAGCAGCAGTGATTAACTCATCGAAAGAGTCTACGTAAACATGTTCCTTCTTTGGCGTCGTGAACTCCGCGACGCAGTACGGTCCAGAGGAAGGAAGAACCGCCGCTAGAAAATCTAACGGTTGCATAGAGTGCTCCCTTTTATTTGGACTGTATCTTGGCTAAGGCATGTTCGAGTTCATCACACCGTTCTTCAAGGCGCAGTAACAACTCACGTTGGTAGTTTTCAGGCAGAGGTTCATCATCCAACCAAAGCTTGCCGTACTTAATTAATTCCCGATCTGTCAAAGCTTTAGGTTGAAAGTCGTACATAAAGTCCTCCACGCATCTTCTGTCTGTGATGTTTTAGAAAGCACCGCAATGACCTTTTCCACCTTTTCTTTGAAAGACGGGGCTACTTCGGTCACACCGGTAAACCAGTTGTAAATCGTCTGACGACTAGCGCCAACGATAAGGCTGATACGCTGCATAGAAACATCTCGGCGCACAGCCCAACGCCCAAGTTCTGTTCCCAGACCCTTCGGCGCTTCATTAATTGTTTCGATTATTTTTTGTGAGTAAGGCATGGTATCCATGGGGGTACTCGCGGTGTGTACAACAACCAAATCCCAACGCTGCCGGAATCCGCTTGTTCCGCTTTCCCCCGCCCGTTAGGTTAATCGTCTGTGTCCCATTCATCAACTACGTTGGCTAAATTACTTTTAGCCTTGGGTGCGGGGGCTTCCTTTTCCTTACGCACTTCGGGTTCATCGACTTCCTCATCGGACTCCTCAGCCTTTGGCTTAGCCTTGGCCTTGGGCGCTTTACCTTCAAGAGCGATAGACTTTTCTACCGTCTTGTCAGTCTGCGCTACGGTCATAGTAATAGCCTTAACAGCTTCAGGGGTTTGTCCCTGTTTAGCACAAGCTTCATGCTCATTGTCCGTCAGCCAACGCATTGGTTTGAAGAAAAGCTTTGGCGATTGCGCCTTGGTATCAAACTTCATACGAGTAACTACCATGTCAGGGCCAACGCTTTGAGCAGCCAGCCACTTCGCATACGCCTGAAGTGGTCGGTTCTCACCTTCTTCTTTACCAAACACGCTTGTAGCAGGCAGGGTTAATTGAAGTACGTCACCCTCAACGTCGTTAGCCAGCACCACAGCCAAGCGCTGAGAGAAACGGCAGGCACGGGACTCACCATTACCAGAACCTTTTATGTTCTGCGGACAGCCAGCGCAGTTAATGTGCTGGGGTTCTTTCACCGATGCGTCGGGCTTTTCACCGTCTGCTGACCAGCATGCTGGGGGCGCAGGGTTATCGGGGTTGTAGGCTTCGCCGTAATAGGTACGGCTGATTTTAGAGGCGGCAGAGACAATCACCACATCAAGGAACCGATCCTCAATGGCGGCTACTTCCTTGCCATCAGAGATCAAGCGGAATACACCGCCCTTAATGCTAATACGTTTACCAGATTGCCCACCCCCACCGCCAGCTAATGTTTTAGCCAACGATGACAGCGCGCCTGTTTTCGCAAATTCTGGTACTTGCGATGGGTTAAATGCAACTACATTACTCATGTACTTCTCCTTCACTTACTAGGTTTGCGGACTGTAACTGTGTACTCCGTCGCTTGATCTAGTCCGGGGGGAATCAAGGTCGGGTTTTCTTGCAACCACTGAGTCATGTTGCGTTGAGCGATACGATGCTCGAATAATTCAGGCACTTCATGCTCAAGAACAAACTGCTTAAACGAATCCCAATCGTTCGTGGTGTACCTTGTTTTAGTACCCAGAATGATTGTTCCTTCGTTGGTGTTGGCACTCTTTTGCCCAGTGGACATCAGAATGTCTTTCATCGCGTTCGCTATCTCAGCTTGTTGCGCTTTGAGTTCTTCAACTTGCGTTTCGTACTCTTGCGTTAGCTTTCCGACGCGGTCACGAATCTTGCGATAAACCTTTGCAAGTTTATCGAGGGGTATGTTATCCATCTTATATGCTCCTTTTTATGTTTTACAATTTTGTCCAATCTTTTACTTTTTGTCAAGCACCTCCTCGTACAATTTCACCAGCATATTGTTATCCTCAACGCGTTCAGCTAAACGCTTAAACATCTTCTTCTCAATATCGCTACCTTGTATATGTATGACCGTAACTTTGTCGCTGTCTTGCCCCTTACGATCAGAGCGTGCACAGCATTGGATATAGGTTTCTGTTGACATTACAGGTCCCCAGAACACAACCGTGTCAGCCGCTGTTAGCGTTACGCCATGCGATGCAGCCTGCGGTTGGATTACAAGCACACGAGGACTCGTTTCTTCTTGAAACTGCTTGAAGATTTTGGTCCGCTTATTGGGGGATACATCGCCATGGATCTGGGCGCAGTCGATTTGATTCTGTTCTAAATATGTCGAAATCGTATCTATGCTGTGTCGGTACGAGGCAAATACTAAGACCTTGCGATCCGTCTCCTCAAGCGCTTCCATGAGCACTGATAGTCTTGGCGTGCAGTCGAATTCTACTACTTCTGCGTTGTCTGTGTAGGCCGCACCAGCGCTGATTTGAAGCAGCTTGTTGACCTCCGCAGCAGCGTTGACTGCCGTAATGGTTTCCCCTGCTGCCTTGACCAACATCTGCTCTCTGAGCATGTTGTAGTACTTCTTTTGCTGTGGGGTCAGGGGTACATCGCGGTTCTCGGTAATGACGGGCGGGAGATCCAAGCATTGTGCTTTTGTAAAGCGTATTGCTGGTTGCAGTGCAGCATGAATTTTGTTTTGTGCATCGAACTTTGGAACCCACTTAAACATGCTGACCTTGTTCATCGTGGAATCGCGCCACGCTGTGTAGAATCTGGGTACGCCGTTAGGGTTAACAAGTTTAGCTAAGCCATACGCATCTAGGGGGGACTGCGATGCAGGGGTTCCGGTCATCATCCACAGCATTACGTCAGGGCGAAGAATCTTTTGCAGAGCCTTCCAGCGTTCTGTGCTGACGTTTTTGTAAGCATTGGCTTCGTCTGCGATGACGAGGTCAAATCGCCCGTCGTTGTTGATCTCGTTGGCTATAAGCTTCAAACCATCGTAGTTAGTTACGACAAACTCGTAGTCGCCTTGAACCATCTCGATACGCCGTGCGGCTTGTTGATGGTGCGCAATAATTGCGGAGCGATGAATGATGCTGTTCTGTAAGTCTGCTATCCAAGCGGAGTGCATGATTGATATGGGGCACAGAATCAGACAGCGTCTGATCTGTTTTGTCCGCATTAAATAATCAGCAGCCCATAGCGCCGAAAGTGTTTTACCCGTTCCGGGTTCTGAAAATACGAACGCACGACGGTGTAGCGTGAGGAACGCAGCCGTTTCGATCTGATGCGACATAGGCTTGAACCGCCCGGGCCAATCGTAACGCGCTGTGATTGGCGATGGAACATTCTTGACGCCAAGGTTTTTGAGCACTCGTACTTCATCTAATCCCCATTTAACTGCTATCTCAAAGATACCATCATCAAGTTCATTAACAATCTTTGACTTAGGAATGATGTTGTACTTATCAGGATTGCGTGTGCGCAGTAATAGCGCTTTGTTTTCGATTATCTGCATGTCTCTTTCAACTTTATAATTTCAACTGTTGTTGAACGGTGCGGATCATTTATTAAATCGTAATCCGCTAGATTGTTTTTCATCAGTTCTCTGCTAATGTTTTTCCAATCTGCGTCCAGTCCTTCACGCGTAACCCACGCGTTTCCAAAATGCAAGTACCACAGGTTCGCAAGTTCCTGTGGCGATATGATGTTCACTTGTTGTCCCCTTGGTTTGCTTTTTTGCCACGCAAGCGTAGGTTGCCCTTAGCCGACGTGCCGCCTTTGCGTAGCGGTTTAATGTGGTCAATATCTTTACCGTTACGGTCAATACCCATCTTGTCATACATACGTCGGGCTTTCTGACGCTCACCTTGATCGCTGCTGGGACCATCTTTACCTAGTTCACGATCACGTTTGTATTCAGCTTTGTAGTCACGTACACGTTTAGTTGCCATCATTTACTCCTTAATGTTTAGGGTGAAACTCACATCCCCGCACAGGACACCAACCGCATAGCGGTGTTTGATTGGGGTTCCATACATCGTTATCGTGGCACGCCGCAAGCTTCGCAACGCGCTCCCTGTATCTTTGCCATGCTGCAGGCGCTTCGTCAATAGTCATTTTGTACTTCACCATCGACTCTTTGACCACAAACAAAAGCGCTGAGTTGATATGCCGTATGTGGGGGAAGTTGGCAAAGACCATCAGCGACATCAACTCTAACTGACCTACATCAGGGTATTTATTGTTGCCGGTCTTGTAGTCCACCACCCAAGCAGTTAGGTTGTCGTCATCAACTATTACTAAGTCAGCCACACCACGCACCCAAACATCAGAACCTTTGAACTCACACGGCGTTAAGTTTTCAGTCAGCGCCATTTCAAGTTCAGGGTATCTACGCCCAGACTTTTTCAGCAACGCATCAATGGTAGGCTTAACAAATAAGAACTGCTCTGGAAGCGGTACGTTATCCCGTACGTAATCTTCTGCCGCTTTGTGCAGTTCTTTGCCGTACCGGATCTGCTCGGTGTCTGGCATTGGGTACTTCTTAAGGATCTTGACTTCGTGATACCGCCGGGGGCAGTTCTCAAAATCTTTTAGTCCTGAGTGTGACCATTTAATTTTCATTTAAATCTCGCGGATAAAATTGCTTTGTTTAGACGATCGGAGAACGCAGTTACGAACTTCTCGTCAGCCTCAAGCTTACTGCCCATATCTTTGAGGATAGCGTGAGTCAACTCGTGCCAGAACGTATCGTAGATTTCCTCACGCTTGAATCTAGCACCACGTACGTTGCTGTGCGTTGCTACTTGAATGACTGCTTCTTTGTACCACGTACCACCCATCTTGCCAGCGTGAAACATGTGCTTGACCAAGACTACTGCATACTTCTTAGCACCAACTTTGATACTTGTGGGTATCTTCACTTTGCATCTCCATAACGTTGCGCATGCCCTATGTCTGCTGCTAATGGAATCCCCGGCATGTATTTGGGAACCATAGTCATTTGTGCCAGCACCCATTTTTCAGCGTCAACTACTTCCGCTTCGGGTACTAGCACCACTACTTCATCGTGAACAGTCAACACACAGGGATACTGTTTTTGTATCCTGAGCATGCCGTCTGTCATGACGCAACGAGCCACCGCCTGAACAATGTTTTCAGTCAGCTTCCCGCCGTACAACTTCTTTTTATCCTCGCCGTACGACCACTGGATCCTACCTTTTTCATCGGCCTCACCAGCCAGCATAGGATACCTCAAGGCTAACCCGCTTGGCAATACTATTTTTTCTTTCTCAAACGTCAGGCATTTGTGCGTGTAGGATTTGCCCTCAACCAGACTGCGCTTAATCAGCGCGTCGCACATCTCCCAGAATGTTTTAACAGGCTGTGCTGCATCACGATATTTATCAATAATCTTTTTAGCCGATACACAATGCACGATAAGTTGAGGCTCGGTGCAAGTGTGCGGTATATCCTTCATACGTTGTAGGTAAGGCTCGTATGAGATGAACTCGTTAACGAACTCCGCGCCCACGCCAAGTTGTTTAGCGAAAGGTTTGTCGTATCGGGTTGGCGGTGCGCCAAGAAACCCTGTCAGTAACTGCGCCGCGAACGATGCCCACCCTAGCCCATAGCCACAACCCAGTAGCGCCGACTTAGCAGACTGCCGTAGATCAGGATGGCTTTCTTTGGACATGCCGGGGATACCAAACATCTGCGCACCGAACTGAGCGTATGCGTCTTTACCAGACTCAAAGATGCCCAACAAAGCAGAGTAATCACAGAGCCACGCCAGCACCCTTGGTTCTATTTGAGACAGATCACAGACAACGAGCGAATACCCGGCTGGTGCTTGTATAGACTTGCGAAGGAATGAACCGCGCTTAAGATTCTGTAAGTTAAGACCAGAGCCTTTCG
>CAYHAT010000218.1:0-6428 GCA_964354675.1 uncultured Actinomycetota bacterium
CTTCGTTCTGCCGATATACATTGAGACTTAACATCTAGGGTATTTTATAAGTATAATGTTACCGTTAAGGTATAATAATACAGAAAGAGCCTGGGTCCGTCGGGGAAGCCAAGCAGGAATGCGGCGGGTAGGCAAACGAAGGCAAGCTATATTAACGGAGCTTAATTGCTGTAGAGAACCGGAACGATCGCGGATCTTAAAACGACGCGAGAGGAAGCTGGAAAGCCAACTGGAAAAAGTATGAAGAAAGGGCAGAAGCGGGAAGGAGATAAGGAGACGCTTGTCGTAGATTTAGGGTGATGCGAGGGGGAGGAGGACCCCAGCATAGATACAGAAACGCTAAAGTATTAGTTTAGACTTTGAAAGCGCGCCTCACGGATTTTACTGAAGGGGCAAAGGATAAAGGAGGGACTGGAAATGCCGGAGACCGCAACCAATTACCTGGCGGTTATCAAAGTCGTCGGTGTGGGAGGCGGCGGCACAAACGCCATCAACCGCATGATCGATGCCGGGCTCAAAGGAGTAGAGTTCGTGGCGATCAACACCGACGCGCAAGCCCTCCTCATGTCCGATGCCGATGTAAAAGTCTACATCGGCGGCAACATCACCCGCGGGTTGGGGGCGGGCTCCAACCCTGAGGTCGGTGAGCAGGCGGCGCTGGAGAACAAGGAGGCGGTGGGAGAGGCCATCAAAGGCTCGGACATGGTCTTCATCACCGCGGGCAAGGGCGGAGGCACCGGCACCGGCGCATCTCCTATCGTGGCGGAGATCGCCAAGGAGCAGGGAGCCCTGACCATCGGAGTGGTCACGCGTCCGTTCTCCTTCGAGGGCCGCAAGAGGGCACAGCAGGCGGAAACGGGGATCGACAAACTGCGCGACAAAGTGGATACCTTGATCATCATCCCCAACGACCGGCTCCTGGAGGTGGCGGAACAGAAGACCTCCATCCTCAACGCCTTCCGCATGGCAGATGACATCCTGCGACAGGGCGTGCAGGGCATCACCGACCTCATCACCGTACCAGGTCTGATAAACCTGGACTTCGCCGACGTACGGACCATCATGTCCAACGCGGGTTCGGCGCTCATGGGTATCGGCGTAGGTTCCGGTGAGAACCGCTCTTCAGAGGCGGCCCGTGCGGCCATCTCGAGCCCTCTGCTCGAGGCCTCCATCGAGGGCGCCAAGGGCATCCTGCTCAACATCTCGGGCGGGACCGACCTCGGGCTCTTCGAGGTGAACGAGGCGGCGGAGATCATCGCCAGCGTGGCAGACCCGGACGCCAACATCATCTTCGGCGCGGTGATCGATGATTCGCTGGGTGATGAGCTCAAGGTCACGGTGATCGCCACCGGCTTCGAGTTCGGCGCGGCCCCTTCGCGGCCGGGTCGCCGGGCTGTGAAGGCGGAGACGGCCCCGGAGAAGACCATGGTCTTCGAGTCCGAAGAGCTGGACATACCGGTCTTTCTGCGCAATAAGTAAAAGAAACGGCGCGGCGGAAAGACCACGGCCCCTGTCCTGGCGGTAAGCCGGTATTGTATTATTGATGAGGCGGCTATAGGCCGCCTTTGATTTTTTGGAGGAATGGTTTGGACAAGACGACGGGAACGTTCCTGAGAGAAGAGCTCGCGGGAGTGACCCGCCCCGGTCGTTACCTGGGCATAGAGGTCAACGCCTACCGCAAGCCATTTTCAGGCGCGGAGGTCAGGTGCGTCCTGGTATACCCGGATGCCTACGAGATCGGCATGTCCCACCTCGGGCTCTCCATCCTTTACGAAGAGATCAACGAGCGGGAGGACGCCATGGCGGACCGCGCTTACCTCCCATGGGTGGATATGCAAGAGACCATGGTGCGGCACGGTGAACCCCTTTTCGGACTGGAGAGCCGCGTCCCATTGGGAGAGTTCGATATGGTTGGCATCACCCTCCAGCACGAGCTGACCTACGCCAATGTAGCGCGGGTGTTGAGCCTTGCCGGCATATCCCTGCGTGCGGCGGAGCGCGGCGAAGGCAGCCCGCTCGTGGTGGGGGGAGGACCGGGGACTTTTAACCCCGAGCCTCTGGCGGAACTGTTCGATCTACTGGTGCTCGGAGAGGGCGAAGAGGTCATCCACGATATCCTGGAGACGTTGAAGGATTGGAAGAGTAAGGGGAGAAAGAAGCGTGGGGACCTCGTGCGGGAATGCGCCGCCATACCGGGGGTCTACGCGCCTTCCCTCTACCGCGTCACCTACAGGCCAGACGGCGTGCTGGACGCCATCGAGCCTGCGCATGGCGCGCCCTTTCCGGTGCGTAAGCGCGTGGTATCGGATCTCGATCGCTGGAACCTGCCGCGACGCCCGGTGATCCCGCTGGTGGAACCGGTGCACGACCGCTGCAGCCTGGAGATCTTCCGGGGATGCACGCGGGGGTGCCGTTTCTGCCAGGCGGGTATGATATACCGTCCAGTGCGTGAGAGGGAAGAGGGACCGCTACGCGAATGGGCGTGGGAGCTGCTGCGCAATACGGGCTGTGACGAACTCTCGCTCGCCTCTCTCAACAGTGCTGACTACAGCCGCATACTCTCACTGTCCGACCGTCTTTCCCGGGAGTTGGAGGAGAGGCATGTCGCCGTATCCCTGCCCTCGCTGCGCACCGACACGTTCTCCGTGGAACTGGCCGCCAAGCTGCGGCGCGTGAAACGCACCGGGCTCACCTTCGCACCGGAGGCCGCCTCGGCGCGCCTGCGCGCGAGCGTGAACAAAGGGGTGTCGGACGAAGACCTGCTCGCCGCGGTCTCGGCCGCTTACCGCGAGGGGTGGAGGAAGCTAAAGCTGTATTTCATGGTCGGGCTGCCGGGTGAGAGTGAGGACGACGTGGAGGAGATCTGCGGCCTGGTGCGCCGCATCATGCGTGAAGGAGACGGGGGCGGACCCACCAAGGGCCTGCGACTATCGGTGAGCATCTCCACCTTCGTTCCCAAGCCACATACCCCGCTGCAATGGGCGCGGCAGATGTCCCTTCCCGAGATCGCACGGCGCCACTTCATCCTCAAGGAGGGACTGCGCATGCGCGGGGTAACCACGAGGTGGCACACGCGGGAGATGAGCTACCTGGAGGGGGTGCTGGCGCGTGGTGACCGCAGGCTGTTCCCGGCCGTAGTGGCGGCGGCACGGGAGGGATGCCTGGACAGCTGGAGCGAGTTCTTCTCATGGGAACGCTGGCAGCGGGCTATCGCGGGCGCAGGCCTGGAGCCGGCATGGTACGTGGAGAGGGAAAGGCCACGCTCCGAACTGCTGCCGTGGGACCACCTCCATGCGGGGGTGGACAAGGACTTTTTGTGGCGAGAGTACGAAAAAGCCCTGCAGGGTGAGGAGACACCCGACTGCCGCTACGGTGACTGCAGCGATTGCGGAGCCTGTTCGCCTCCGGAGGTTGGGATACGCCTGGCGGGAAGGGAAGCGGGATGAGGCGCTTATTGGTGAAATATTCCAAGGAAGGAGACGCGTCGTTCCTGTCGCATCGCGAAGTGATGCGCGCCCTGGAGAGGGCGCTGAGGCGTTGCGAGCTACCCCTGGCGTTCACCGAGGGTTACAGCCCGCGTCCGCGTATGAGTTTTTCCCCGGCCCTTCCCCTGGGTGTGGCCGCGGAGGCGGAGTACATCGAGGTGGCCGTGGATGGAGAGGTAGACGAGGAAGATGCGCGGGAGAGGCTCAACCGGGCTTTGCCCGAGGGTCTGAGGGTACGAGAGATCGTCTCCCTTGCGCCGACCATGCCCAAGCTCTCACGCTGGACCCACTACGGTTTGTTCCGTGTCGAGGACGAAGAAGGCGCTACGTACCTGCTGCTGGTTTTGAGCGGTGAGGGGCAGGGGCGGCTCAAAGACGCGATGGAGGTATTCACTACACTGCGGGGTACGCCGTCGGGTCATTTAATGGTGACGAGGGTCGGGCTGTACGCTTCCCCGGACGAGGTATTCGAAGACGCACCAGGTACCGTGTTATTCTACAATGGCGCGAAGGGCGAGATGGAGGAGATGACGGTTGAAACCGAACAAGGCAAGAGATGATCGAGTGGAAATAGCGGGAGATTGTAGGTCAAATATGGATAGGAAACGAGCCCAGGAAGGTGGCAGGTGACCGAGGTTGGATAAGAAGAGGAGAGGACCGCGCGGCCCCAAGAAGCCGCCCCCCCTGAAAAAAGAGATCGTGGTAGCAAGCTATCACGAGGAGACCCGGGTAGCGGTGCTGGAGGACGGCGTTCTACAGGAGATCTTCGTGAGTCACGAGGCACGCCGCTCCATCGTGGGCGATATCTACAAGGGCAGGGTGCAGAACGTCCTCCCGGGCATGGAAGCCGCCTTCGTGGACATCGGGCACAATCGCAACGCGCTGCTCTACGTGGGAGATATCTTCGTCGAGGGCCCGCGGCAGCGGGACCGCCAGGATATAACGAAAATACTCAAGCCGGGCCAGGAGATAACGGTGCAGGTGACCAAGGACCCCATGGGGAGCAAAGGCTCCCGCCTCACCACCTATATCTCCCTGGCCGGGCGCTACCTGGTGCTGCTGCCTCAGGTGAGCACAGTGGGCATATCCCACAAACTGGGCGAGGAGGAAAGGGCCCGCCTGCGCAAGGCGGTGGAGGAGGTGCGGCCCAAAGACATCGGCATCATCGTGCGCACCGCGGCCAAGGATGCCGAGGCAGCGGAGCTGAGGAAGAGCCTGACCTACCTGAACAAGGTCTGGCGGCAGGTGCACCGCGCCGCCGAGAAGAAGCGCGCTCCGGCCATCCTCTACCAGGAACAGGAGTTGGAGCTCAAGGTGGTGCGGGATATCATGGACGCCAGCTATGACCGCATCCTCGTTGACTCCCACCACTCCTTCCGCCGCATCAAGCATTACCTGAAACTGGTGGCACCCGCGCTTGCCGAACGCGTGGTGCGTTATGCCGACGAGAAACCGGTCCTCGAGGCACTTGACATCAGCCGGCAGATAAGGGATGCCTTGCGCCGCGATGTGCCCCTGCCCTCAGGCGGTTCCATCGTCATAGACTCCACCGAGGCCCTGACGGCCATCGACGTTAACACCGGCAAATTTGTGGGCAACAAGTCGCTGGAGGAGACTGTCCTGCGCACCAACATCGAGGCGGTGACGGAGGTGGTGCGGCAACTTCGCCTGCGCGACATCGGGGGCATAATCGTCATCGACTTCATCGACATGGAGGAGGCCAAGAACCGCCGCGCCGTCCTCAAGGCCTTGAACCAGGAATTGGAAAAGGACCGCACCAAGACCTACGTGGTCGAGCTCACCAAGCTTGGCCTGGTCGAGATGACCCGCAAGAACGTCTCCGAGGGCCTTATCGAGGCCTTCGGTGAGACCTGCCCGGCTTGTCACGGGCGGGGCATAGTGTTCCGGGAACCGTGAGCGGAGGTAAGCGCCGCATGGACGAAGAAGTGGGGGCCGGAACAGGTGGAGAGATGCCGGTCCAGGGGAGGAGCGCTCGCCTGCGGCGCACCAAACGCCGCCGCAAGGGCAAAGCACTGATCATCGTCGGGCTCTCCCTCATCCTCGCGGGTCTGCTGGCCCTGGCGGGCATCTATGCCTACATCTATTACACGGACCGCAAGGCGGCCTCGGCCCAGGAGGAGCTGTTCCAGCAGTGGGAAGAAGATCCCATCCCGTCCGAGCAGGGCAACGTCTCCATGGGCGACGGCATCGCCCGCATAATGGCCCCCCGCATCGGTCTGGATGCCATCGTGGTGGAGCTGTGGGGTCTGGATGACGCGGACAACCTGAGGCGCGGGCCCGGCCACATCCCTACGACCGCATATCCGGGGCAACCAGGCAACTGCGTTATCTCCGGCCACCGCACCACCTATGGCGCGCCTTTCCGCCACATAGAGCAACTCGCGGCGGGAGACGAGATAATACTCGTCACCGCGGAAAACCGTTATGTCTACGAGGTATACGAGCAGCGCATCATCCAGCCCACCGACCTTACAGTGTTGGAGCAGGAAGGAGCGGCCAAGCTGACGCTAACCGCATGTCATCCCTGGTACAGCGCAGCGCAGCGCATAGTGGTCATAGCCAGGCTCGTCGAAAGCTCCAAAGTCTGAGGGACCTCAATCCGCGCAATCCGTGAACATTTGAACATTGATACTCCGGAGTACGACTGGTCCGGGCCTCAACATCCGAAAACATCGGCGCGCCTACCCGGTAGTCTGACGGTTGCCGGGCTTAACAACCGCAAACGACAAAACGCTTACCTTGGACTGCGGCGAGGTCAGGCCTCAACTTGCGGAAAGATCAGGAGGCTTACGCCCGGTAAAAAATGGTTCTTGTGCAAGAAGTGTGGGTAGCGGGAGATGATAACTGGGGCAACACTCCTACCCACACTTCTTGCAGAAAAACCTAAAAAATAGAGACCGGAAAGTGGGCAGGCTTCCCGGT
>CAYHAT010000219.1:0-1539 GCA_964354675.1 uncultured Actinomycetota bacterium
GATACTCTTCGGCTCGTTCTCGACCACTTCCTGTATGGTCATGTCCTTGGTGATAGCCATTTTTTCACCTCCCTATCTCAAGCATCTACCTGTGTAGTTTAAGCGCAAACCACGCCCAAGGCCAGAGCTTTTTACGTTCTGCATATGAGCCAGGTCAGGAATCATCCTGCAGCAGAAGGTGCAGATCGAGCAGGTCATCCCAGGACAAAGGCGGGTTGTCCTCCGCCTCCTTGAGTTCTATGGGTGGTGTAAGGACCACGGGTTCCGAGCCGTTCATGCGCATGAAGTCGATGAAACGGCTATCGGCGGGATAAGCCTGCGCGCCCCCGCAAGTGCAGCATATGAAGCAGTAGAACGTGCCATCGCCGTCTCCGTGCTCCACCAGGAGGATGTCTTCCAGGGACAGGGCCACTTCTCCGCATTGCCAGCAGCGAGACTTCACCCGTACCATGTCGCCTCCTTTATACTATAAATACAATATTTACTATATAAATATACTTTGCTATAATAAATCAGTCAAGTAGGAATATCGAGGAAGAAGATGAGGACTTACAGCGAGCATATAGCGCAGGTGTCAACGGCCCTGGCCGATCCCACGCGACGTGAGATAATGGAGCACGTGATACATGCGGACTCCCCGCTCTCCGTGCGCGAGGTCGCAGAGCATTTCGGGTTGCACTCCAATGCCGCCAGGATGCACCTCGACAAGCTGGTCAGGGGTGGCATCCTGCGTGTCATGCGGCGCCGTGGAGAACATGGCGGCCGTCCAGCCAATCTTTACGACGCCAGCGACGAGGACTGGGAGCTCAACCTGCCGCCTCGCCGCTACAAGCTGCTCGCGGATGTCCTGGCCAGGGGCGTCTTGGGCCTCGAGGCAGGCATAACGCCGCGTATCGGGCAGGAGGCTTTCATACGGGGCCGCGAGGAGGCGATCGCAAGCTCCTCCGCGCTGGCCTATCTGCCGCAGGGTGCAGACCTGTGCGACGTAGCACAGGCATGGACGCAAGAGATAAGGCGAAGGGGCCACAAGGCCAGCCTGAAGGCCGTTAACGCCGACCGTGCCGAGGTAACCTTCCTCACCTGTCCCTTCGGGGAGTTTTCCCGCAGCTATCCAGGGCTGGTCTGCGAGATACACCGGCGGTTGGAGGAGGGTTTCTTGAGCCTGGCGGGAAGGTTCCGTTTGGACGTTACAGGCGAGCGCTGTACCTTTATCTTGTCGGCCCGCAAAGAATAGGCACCAGGACCGATAACCGCTAGGAGATAGCCGGGCCCTGCTAACCCAACCGGATAAGGCCGAACACCCCGGCGACCATCAAACTCCTCATGACCACCAACAGTACCCCGCTGATCATCATCACCACCCTCGTACGCCTTTTTATGCGGTCGAACAGGGGCAGCAGAGAAGACAGGAACAGGGCGGACACCACAAAGGGGATACCGAGCCCAAGCGAGAAGAACAGAAGGTAAAGGAGGCCCTCCACCACGCTCGGCTCGGTGAAGGCGGCCTTGAGATAGATGGCGGAAAGGATGGGCCCGACA
>CAYHAT010000219.1:1639-6421 GCA_964354675.1 uncultured Actinomycetota bacterium
GTTCATCGAGGTTGATGTTGTACTTGAAGAGCAGGTGCTGATAGTCCTTGCGGTAGAATATCTTGCACTTGACCTCGGGGTAGAGCTCGTTCATGCGCCTGATCTTGCGGTTTTTCCTGGTTACCAGTTTCTGGTTCATGGTAGTGATCTCTATGAAGAGGTCGTATTCTGGGAGGTAGAAGTCCGGCGTGAACCTGGAAACGGGGTTGCCTTTCTTGTCCCATTCTATATCGAAGCTCACCGGTTCATACAACCATGCGATATCGTAGAAATCTAGCAGGCGGGCGAACTCCTGTTCGCTGCGGTGGGCAAAACGCACATCATCCCAGCGTTTATGCTCTTTCCCTTGGACCAGAGAGCCGCTGCCTTCCATCGTCAAGGCTCACCTCGCATCATCGATGCTCAACCACCTTTCGGCATCAGTATCTCGAATTCCGCCCACTGCACACCGTCCAGGCCTATGCTCTGCGCAGCTCCGAAAGACAGGTCGAGTACGCGTCCCGGCACGAAAGGGCCACGGTCGTTGACCTGGACGATCGTCTGGCTGCCCCGAAAAGACACCAGCAACCAGGTTCCGAACGGCAGGGTGCGGTGAGCGCAGGTAAAGTCGTTCATGTTGAAGATCACCCCGCTAGCCGTAGGCGTGCCGTGGAATTCCTCGCCGTAGCATGTCGTGTAGCCGGAATATACCCCCTCAGTACGCTCGAAGTCCGAGAGAGGCGGCATGGAAGGGATACGGTCCAGGAGCTTTCCCGGTGGGGGGACCGACCAAGCTACCGGAGGGGGAGCGGGCTCGCCCAGTTCTCCCCCGCCCCCCCTCGCAGCGCGCAGGCGTGCATCGAGCTCGCTAAGACTCGCCTCGAGCTCATCTATCCTCCGGCTCATGAGTTCGGTGTCCAGGCTCTCTGCGACGCGCTGCCGCTTCGCGCGTCTGTCACGCAGGTCCCGCCCCTGGAGGTCCACCTCGGAGAGCTTCGCCTTCAGACGATCGAGTGTGTCGACCTCGGATTGCACGATACGGTCGAGATATGCGTTATCCTCCCACATCTCCTCGAGCTCTCGTGCCTCGAGGAGCACCTCTAGCTCGCTGACCTCGCCGCGCTTGTAGAGGGTCCGCAGGGATTGATCATAGGCCTGCTGGCAGGCATCGAGTTCGCTGGAGAGGGCTTCCATCTCGGCTTCTGCAAGCGCTATGCTCCCGTCCAAGTCCGCCAGTTCCGCAACAAGGGCGTCATGGTCGCCTTGCGCGGCCCGCTGGCGGGTCTTGAGCTCGAGGATCTCATAGGTTAGGCGGTCGGCTTGCGCAGCTAAAGAGTCCTCCTCCGTACCTGCCGTAGCAGCAGCAGGAAAGCACAGGATTGTGGCTGTCATCGCTGATACAACCAGAGCCGCAAGGTGCATGCGGGTCCTAATGCGCATATTCCCACCACGATTCTCGGTCAGGGCGTCTGCCGGTCTATCCTTAATAATAGCAAAATACATATACTTGAAGCACAGGGTTACCAATGATGGTAGAGCTGAAGTAGAGGGAAAGGTGTTCGGCAAGGCGTGCCGCCCCGTTAATAAGGTTATGCACCGGGAGCGTCGCAGCGGCGTTCGAATGCCAACGTATTTGTAGAACGGCACACTAGGTATAGCGGCCGCCCTGGGACCAGGCTTTTGACGTGGCGACCTCCTCAAGTTTGGCGAGCTGTTCCACGGTGCCGATAGCGACGATGTAATCCCCCGGATCCAGTCGCGTGTCCTTAGCGGGCTTGGTGTTGAACCCCATACCGCGCTTCTTAACCGCGAGGATGAGTGCCCCCGATATGGAATAGATCTTGGCCTCATCGATGGATTTTCCGTCGAGATAAGCATTGGGCTGTATCTCGACATCGTCGATGCGCCACTCCAGGTTCTCGACGTTGAACTCAATATATTGGCCTCTGGTGACCAGGTCGAGGTAGTCCCAGACCATGGGCTTGAGAAGCATGGCCGCCATACGCCTGCCCCCGATGGAATGCGGGGATATAACCCTGTCCGCACCTGCACGCCGGAGCTTGGGTTCCGATTCCTCGGTGTCGCAGCGGCTGACGATGAAGAGGTGGGGGCATAGTTCCCGGGAAGTGAGGGTGATGTACAGGTTCTCGGCGTCACTGGAGAGGGCGGTTACCAGGCCCCTGGCGTTCTCTATCCCGGCTTCCCTGAGGGTCTCGTCTTTGGTGGCATCAGCCCTGATGACCAGGAATTCCAACTCCTCCGCCTTCTCGGCGGCTGACTGGTCTCGTTCGATGATCACGAAAGTCGCGCCGGCGTCCTTGAGGTCATCGGCTATGTGTTGGCCCACCCTCCCATAACCGCACAGGATATAGTGGCCGATCATGCTCTCGATTTCTTTGCGCATCTTTCTCCTCCCCATCAAGCCGCTAAGGCTGTTCTCTATCATGAATTCTACCCCACTGACCAAGGTATAACCTACGGTACCAACGCCGGCGATGATCAGGAAGATGGTGAAGATCTCTCCGCCCGTGCCCAGCGGGAAGACCTCCCCATATCCGATGGTGGTGATGGTGATGATCACCATGAACAACGAATCCAGGAAACTGGCACCCTCGATCAGCATGTAGCCGAAAATCCCGACGACGATGATCGCACCAAGCAACAAGATGGCTTTCAAGAGAGCCTTACGGCGGTTCATCTGTCAGAAATCACCTCTCTCGATGCTTGCTCCGTAACCGTCACCAAGAATAGTATCGTACTTACCACGCGGTAGCTATAATCCACGTTAAGAAAAAGCAGCAAGAACGCTAGATTCAGGGGTCTTTGGAGTTATCTGCGCCGCGCCCGGCCTTACATAAAATCCTCGGGCTTGGCGTCCTTGAGAAAATCGCGGAAGCGCTCGATCTCGTCCTCGTCTTCAGTCTCGATGAATACACTGGCTTCGTTGAGCACATGCTCGTCGGAAAATATGGATACGCCGGTACGCACGGCCAGCGCGATGGCATCGCTGGGCCTGGCGTCGATCTTGAACGGCTTACCGCCACTATCCAGGGTGATATCGGCGTAGAAGGTGCCCTCACGCAGATCCGATATCACCACCTTTTTCATGGTGATGCCCAACTGGTCCATGATGTTCTTCATAAGGTCATGGGTCATGGGGCGGGCGGTCTCTATGCCCTGCAGTGCAAAGGCGATGGCAGTGGCCTCGAAGGCTCCGATCCATATAGGAAGGAAGCGGTCTCCCGTCTTCTCCTTGAGCAGCACGATAGGCTGATTAGCCGGAAGCTCAACCCTGACCCCTATTAGTGTCAACTCGACCATTGCCATCACTTCCTTATGGTTTCAAGGCTAAACTATAGTACCCTCTCTCGCCTGTCAATCAGCCCATATCATATTTTACCCGAGGTGAGGTTCGAGTTCATTAAGAGGCGTCAAGCCCGCGCCGGGAACCGTCTTACCCCCGATCGCCGGGGCCTGTACCCTTGAGAGTACAGACGAAACGCAGGTTTCTCCATTTCTGAAGGTGGTCCAGGCCGTACCCGATGAGATACTCCTCCCCCACCTCAAAGCCGCGGTAGTCGATCTGTAGCGGTGCGATACGTCTTCCGGCGCGGTCCAGGAGAGTGCAGATCTTAAGGTTCCGTGGGCCGCGCTCCCTGAGGTTGCGCAAGATGTAGCTGAGAGTGAGTCCGGTATCGATGATGTCCTCTACGACGAGAACGTCGCGGTTGTATATGCTCTCCGAGAGGTCCTTCACTATGCGCACACCGCTGGAGGATAGACTCGCTTGGCGGTAGCTGGTGATGGCCATGAAGTCCACCGTGAGCTCGAGGTCGATATGGCGCATGAGGTCGGCGAGGAAGACGAAACCACCCTTGAGGATACTCACTACCGCCAATGCACCGCCCGGCTCCTGCTCGAGATCGGCGGTTATCTCTTTCCCCAACTCCCGGATGCGCCGCGATATCTCATCCTCGGTGAAAACGATACGTTCCAGGAGTTCAGGGTACAAGAGAGGACACCTCCGTCTCCATATCGAGCGTTACAGGCCGGGGATGAGCCACCGTATCCCCCTCCACCATAAACCGAAGACCGCCCCTATAAAAGCAAAGAAGCGTATCAGGATATTGGGTGTCTTGCGGTATTCGTCACTTACCAGCGTCTCTTTCGACTCGTGGGGAGTTCCCTCCGCAACCACCATATAGCCCACGTCCTGGCCCGCGGAGACCGGATAGGGGATCCATTCCAGGCAATGGACGCCGGCATTCCCGTAGCTCGCGAGGCGGTCCCTACGCACAGTGAATATGAGGTCCTCCAGGCCCACGGCGTTCACCGTGCGGCGCGGGAAGTCCCCCACTGCAACCTCAGCCAGGGGCTGGCCGGAATAAGCGAACTCCACGTGAGTGAAGTCGTTGAAGCCGTACTCCATGAGGGATATTGCCTGGTCCCAGTAGCTATCTCCCCCGTTGAGTATGACGGATATGAGCTCGCACCCCTCCTTCTCCGCCGAGGCTACCAGGCACTTGCCCGCCCCCAGGGTGTACCCGGTCTTGATCCCGGTGGCGTTGGGGTACATCTTCAAGAGTTTGTTATGGTTTTCGATCACCCGGGGGTAGGGGTGGCCCGGCCATGGGAGCTGGTAAGTGCGCGTTGCCACGATCTCCCGGAACTTGGGGATACTCATGGCGTATGCGGCTATTTCCGCGAGATCCCGGGCGGAGGTGTAATGGCCTTGCTCATCCAGGCCGTGGGGATTACTGAAAGAGGTGTGCTCCAGCCCCAGCTCGCGCGTTTTGGCGTTCA
>CAYHAT010000220.1:0-6420 GCA_964354675.1 uncultured Actinomycetota bacterium
GGGATGACCCCTGAGGCTATCTACCGCAACCAGAGCAGGTTCTCGGGCATCCTCAAGCTGATGCGCTCCTGCCCTCAGCCGATAATCGCCGCCGTGCACGGCTACGCCATGGGGGCCGGCATGTCCTTCGCCATGGCCTCGGATATCCGGCTGGCCAGCCGCGACGCCGTATTCTGCGCAGCCTACATCAACATCGGGGTAGGCGGGGCGGACCTCGCGTCGAGCTATTTGCTGTGGCGCCTGGTGGGCTTCGGGAAAGCGGCGGAGATGTGCTACAGCGGCGACCGCGTCCCGGCGGAGGAGGCATACCGCATCGGGCTGGTCAATAACCTCTACGACAGGGACGAGCTCCTGGCCCAGGCCGGTGCCGTCGCCCAGAACCTCGCTTACAAGAGCCCCTTCGCGCTGCATCTCACCAAGGAGGCCCTGAACGCCGGCCTGAACGCGTCCTCCATGGATGAAGCCTTGATGATGGAGAACCGCAACCAGTCCTACATGCTCACCATGCAGCTCATGAAGTACCAGGCCCAGCAGGGATGATCTCGAAGGTATTCGAAGCCGCGCGGCTGAATAATTGTGTTGAAGTCAGCAGAACAGAGAAACCAATATCAACGCGGGAGGGATGGCCATGGAGGAGATAGTAGTCGTGGAGGAGAGGGAGAGGGTGTCCATGACCACTGCCTGGAAAGGGATGCCACGCTCCCACCGGGTTATGGTCGCGCTGGTGCCACTGTATATCTTCGCAGCTCTGGTCATTCATTTCATATCCTGGGTAAGGCACGAAGCGCCCCTGGCCATCGAGCTTGTCGCCATCGCCATGCTTTCCATGCTGGCCATCTGCATCTGGCATGCGGCGGTGGTGAAGGGCACCAAGCAGGCGGTCGCTTTCTTCCTCATCTGCCTCCTCATCGGCTGGTTCTGCGAGTTCATCGGCCATAACTACGGCTGGTTCTTCGGCCATTACAACTACACCAAGACCCTGGGCCCGGCCATCGGCGGGGTCCCCATCCTGATTACCATCACCTGGTCCTTCATCGTTTATTCCGCCTTCATGATCATCGACTGGCTGGTGGGGGCGAAGGGTGAGGTCCGTGCCCGTTCCTGGTGGGGCAAGACCTTGTGGTCCGCCCTCATCGCCTCGGCCACCGCCACCCTGGTCTGCGCCTGGGACCTCATGGTGGACCCCATGGCCAGCTCCGGGGTGTGGTGGGCGGCAGCGGGAAAGGACCCCTGGTGGTACTGGTTCTACGGCGGTCCTTACCTGAGGGAGCTCCCGGGCAAGCCGGGTATGGGTATGCCCGGGATCCCCATCGGGAACTTCGTTGGCTGGTGGTTGGCCCCCTTCTTCATGGTCCTCATCTTCATGCTTTTCTTCCAGAAGCCCAACCGCATAAAAGGAAGCCTGCTGGATGCGGTGCCGCCGCTGGTCTTTTTCTACATCTTCTTCATCGTGGTGGTTATCGTGCTGGAGATGAACTGGACCTACAACGGCATGAACCAGGTGGCGCTCATCGGCTTCTTCACCATGATGCCGGTGCTCCTGGTATCGGCGGTGAAGCTCGTCCGCGACTACACCTGAATAGAGTCGGAAAGGGAGGAAGCATGGACCTGGTAGAGAAACTGGACCACGTAGCGTTCGCGGTAAGGGACAAGGATGCAGCCGCTGCCTATCTCACTAACGTGCTCGGGGCGAAGGAGGTCTTCGACATGGAATGGGGCGGTTTCAGGTTCACCTCCTTCCTCATGGGCTCGGGCAGCATGCTGGAGCTTGTCTACGCCGACGATCCCTCGAGCTTCGTAAACCGTTTTATAGATAAGCGGGGCGAGGGCGTGCACCATCTCACCTTCAAGGTGCGCGATATAGACGAGATGATCGAGCGCCTGCGCTCCCAGGGCCTGAACCCCTTCGACATCAACACCGACAACCCGCTGTGGAAGGAGTGCTACGTCCACCCGCGCGAGGCCATGGGCGCGCTCATCCAGTTCGCGGAGTTCCCCGAGGATGAGTGGATAAAGATATGGGAGCAGTCAAAGAAGTAGTTGGTTGCTCTTCCGAAGTAATGGGGTCGTGTCTTCATTATTCAACTCGCTGCTAACACAGCCCTTTTAATAGGATCGTGTCTTCATTGTTCGATTTTTACCAGGTATGTGGCAGACATGGTGGGAGACGAAAACAGAACAATGAAGACACGACCCCATTTGCGCGATCGCTCCAACCGACCCCGTAGTTCCCCGGGCAGAGGGTTGCATTCTCGAGGTGTTTTCAAGCCAGCCCGTAGGAGCCGTTCTCCAGCTTCTCGGCCAGACCATGTCTCTCCAATAACTCCAGGTGCTTCTCGATCATGCGCGCCTCGAAGTATCGTGCGAGGGCGAAGTCATTGTGGGGTACGCCGTAGAAGGGCGACAGTTCCGCCAGCTCCTCGGGGGTTGCCGGCCCCTTGTCCAGCAAGGCCAGGACCGTCTCGTTGCGGCGCTCGAAGACGTCGTCGAAGGCCGCGAACTCCTCCTCGATGCCGTCGCTGATGGGACGGCGGTGTGATGATACGATCGTCTCCGGCCGCAGCGCGAGGACACGATGCAGGGAATCGCTGAACAGTTCCAGGTCACACTCCACGTGACCGTACCAGGGCCCGAATGGAGTGAGGTCGATATCGAAGGAGAGGACTATCCTGCTGCGCTCCTCTAGAAAGCAGAAATGGTCGAGGGTATGACCCGGTGTGTACACGGCCCGGAAGCGCATGCCTCCAAGGTCGATGACATCTCCCTCCCAGAAGGTGCCGGTGGGCGCTATAGGGACATGTCCCAGTACCTCTCTCACCAGTTGCAGCCATTCCCGCGCCGGCTCCCCGCCCCCGGCAAGGCGCAGAGACATACTCTCCAGATCCGGGAGGATGGAGGCAAACATGTCCGGGACCCATAACTCATAGCCCTCGAAATAGTGATTGCCGGAAAAGTGGTCGGGGTGGGTATGGGAGTTTACCACCAGGTCTACGGAGAAATCTTCTTGTATCTCCTCGATGGCCTCCGCTCCACAGCCGGTGTCGAAGAGCACGGTTGAGTCACCGGCAGCCAGGATGGAGTGGGACCAGGGGAAACGTCCTTTGTTCGCGCCGTGGACGAGGTACAGGCCTTCTACGATTTCCTCGATCATATCTGGATGATACCATCCCCACGGCGATGTGGCGCGGCACGTGGTGACGTTTGCGAAGCGTCAATCCACCGGGCGGAACTGGTGCAGCGCTACGCCGTCGGGTGAGGTCCAGGTGTCGAAGACCACCCTCATGCCTATGGACAGGTCCTCGAAGGCGGCGTCGATGCGGGTGAAGACGTTGCCAATCCCTGCCAGTTCGACCAGGCCGAGGACCTCCGGTTTGCGGCAGCGGATGGCCGCCTGCTGCTGGGTGAAGGCATAAAGCGTCCCCTCCCGCGGCAGGTCCACCCATTCCAGGTCCCCATCCAGGCAGGCCGGGCACAGGACACGGGGAGGATAATGTGTCTCGCCGCACTTGCGGCAGCGCGTGGTCTTGAACTCACCGCGCTCCAGGCAGGCGAAGAACTCTTCCGCTGCGCGGTCCTGCATGTAAGGCCTGGTATCCATTATTCACTTCGCTCCCGTGTTGCGCCCATCGCGCCGGTCGAGTATGGCTACGATGGAGCCGTTGATGAAACCCTGCTCGGTGTGGACGAGCCCTACCGAGGCGCCCGGCCTCTGCCGGTCGCCCGCCTCGCCCCTGAGCTGACGCACCACCTCGGTCACCTCCAGCAGGGGCGTGACGTAGGCGGGATGGCCCAGCGAGAGCCTACCGCCGCTGGGGTTGATGAGCACCTCGCCCCCATGGGTCGTGCGCCCTTCCCTTATCGCCGCCGGCGCTTCGCCCGGGGCGAAAAAGCCGAGCTCTTCATACATCATGGGCTCCATGCCGGCGAAGGCGCCGTAGACCTCGGCTACATCCACGTCCTCAATGGCGTATCCGCTCTCCTGCAGGGCTTGACGTGCGGCCCGCCCCACACAGGGGAACCTGGTTATCTCGCCCCGGTAGGGGACGAAGCTGGTGGGGTCATGGTCCTCGCATATCGCCGCCACTCGTACCGCCCTCTCAACGTCTCCCGCAAGTCTGTCAGAGACCAGCACCACCGCCGCGGCGCCGTCGTGCATCTCCGAGCTCTCCCAGCGGTGGATGGGGGGAGAGATGGTGGTGCTGGCCAGCACCTCCTCAAGGGTCAGCGGTTCCTTGTAGGCGGCTTGCGGGTGCTTCAAAGCATGCTCGCGCAACAGCACCGCCACGCGGGCGATGTCCTCGGGTTCCAGGCCATGGCGGTGCATGTATCTCTGGATGGCCATGGCGTAAAAGGGCAGGGGACTGATCAGCCCGTAGGCCGCCTGGTAGGAGTCGTAGAGGGAATTGGCGGCCCTGATGAGGTGGAAGTGCCCGGCGATGTCGCTCCTTATCTTCTTGGGTGGCGCCTCCCTCTGGGAGGCGAAAACGAGGCACGAGTCTATCCTGCCGGACCTGATACGGTCGTGAGCGATGTGCATGGCTACCGAGGTGGAGTTACCCCCGCTATCTATATCGAGCATGAGCCCGCATCTCATCCCCAGGTAATCGGCCATCCTCTGGGTGATCATCTTGCGCGTGTCCGCCATATAACCATGCGGGGTGGAGAGCAGCCCCTCGACCTGCGCGGTACGCAAACCGGCGTCGAGCAGCGCCCCGGCGCAGACCTGTGCACCCATGTCGTGCGGGTCCAGTTCGTGCCAGCCGATATCGGTCATGGCCACGCCCGTGATGTATACCTCGGCCATCCGGTTATCCTTTCTCGTCTAGGGGAATTATATACTTGACCATACGCCATGTATAAGGGGAGAGTGATCTGCGATGGGGGAACCGAGAAGACTGGTAGTGATCGGCGGGGTGGCTGGTGGAGCCACTTTCGCCGCGAAGGCGCGGCGCTGCTGTCCCGATGCGGAGATAGAGATATACGACCAGGACGAGTTTATCTCCTACACCGGCTGCGGCCTGCCATATTTCATCGGGGGGCACAGCCCCAACTGGCGCAGGCTGCTGGCGAGGCTGCCCGAGGAGTTCGAGACCCGCGAGAACATCCGCATCTTTCTGCGCCACCGTGTGAATTCCATCGACGTAAAGAACAAGACCATCCGTGTGGCCGACCTGGAGGGCGTGAGCGAGTTCTCCATCGCGTATGACGCATTGATCATCGGCACCGGCGCGTCTCCTTTCGTCCCGCCTGTCCCCGGCCGCGAGTACGATGGCGTCTTCGTGCTGCGCTCCATCACACATGCGTTGGAGATGAAGTCGTTCATCGACCTGCAGGCGCCGCAGCGGGCGGTGATCGTCGGCGCGGGCGCCATCGGGCTGGAGATGTGCGAGGCCTTGCGGCGGTTGGGCATGGAAGTCCACCTGGTCGAGCTGGCGGACCAGGTGCTTCCTCCCTTGGATGCGGATCTCGCCTCCAAGGTGGCGGCGCAATTGGAGGATAACGGGGTGACGCTTCACCTGGGAGCCGAACTGAAAGGCCTGCATGCAAGAAACGGCAAGGTGAGCAGGGTGGCCGCCGGCGGGGAAGAAATAGAGACGGACATAGTCCTCTTGAGTATCGGGATAAGGCCCGCCAGCGCGCTGGCGCAGAAAGCCGGGATCGAGTTGGGCACGAAGGGGGCTATCAAGGTGGACGAACGCATGTTGACCAGCGTGCCCGATGTCCTGGCCTGCGGTGACTGCGCCACCACCTACAACCTGGTCTCGGGCAGAGAGAGCTGGATGCCCATGGGGTCTACGGCCCGCAAGCAGGCGCGGGTGGCCGCCGAAACGGTGGCGGGGAACGATGCGACCTTTCCCGGCACCCAGGGGACGTTCATCCTCAAGGCCTTCGATGTGACCGTGGGCAAGACCGGCCTGAGCCTGGGCGAGGCCTCGGAGGCGGGATTCGATGCGGACACCATCGACGTCGAGGACACTTCCCGGCCCGGGTATTACCGCGGGGGAGGCAGCATCACGATGCAGGTGACGGTGGAGAAGGTCACCGGAAGGGTGCTGGGGGCGCAGGCGGTGGGCGATTACGAAGCCAGCGTGGACAAACGCCTGGACATCCTGGCCACCGCCGTAAGAGGCGGCCTCACTGTAAACGACCTCTCCTTCCTCGACCTGGCATACGCGCCTCCCTACTCCCATCCCTTCGACCTGCCGGTCATCGCGGGCAACCTGGCGGAGGCCAAGATACTGGGAAAGAAGTGTTCCTGCAACGCTGAAGGGTTGGAATAGGGGCCGTGTCTTCGATCTTCGGTTGAAATGGGGTCGTGTCTCATTATTCGGTTTCGAGGTCACTACCGAGCCAGGATGGGGTCGTGTCTTCGATCTTCGATTTCACTGCTCGTGCAACAAACGGCTTCTATATATATAG
>CAYHAT010000221.1:0-6396 GCA_964354675.1 uncultured Actinomycetota bacterium
GCGGTCGAACCATACCATGGCCGATAGGGAGAGCGCGTCCTCGAAGCGCCACAGGTTGCGGAAGTACTGGTAGCGGTAGAGCTCCTCGGGGAGCAGGCGGCGCAGGACCCCGTAGGGCAGGGCCGACACGTACACGTCCGCGCGCATGTTGCGCCCCCTGGTGGGGCTGACGTTGAGCACCGCCTTCCCCTTGAGGCCGATGGACTCGACCCCCACGCCGCTCAGGACCTTGCCGCCCCGCTCGGTTATATACTCGACCGCCTTGCGGACGTAGATCTCGCCCAGGCCGCCCCGGGCGAAACCGACCTTCACCGCCTCCTTGGTAGTGGTGAGGTTACGGATCCAGTAAGCCGCTGCCTTCGCCGAGACCTCGTAGGGCTCCAGGAAGGTAAGGCCGTTGACCATGGCACGCAGGAGGTTGTCGATGAGGTTCTGGGAGACGCCGTAGCGGTGGAGGAAGTCCTCCACGGTGATGCGGTCGTAGGAGGCGACCGCCTCCTCGCTCATGGACAGTGCGCGCATGGCCGCCGGGCCGAAGCGCAGCAGGTCCTTGTGGCCGATATGGTGGAACTTCGCCATGGACATACCGTGCAGCGGCGCCGGCAGATCGTAGGGCGTGAAGTGGGCCGCATCCCCATCGGCCTTGTAATAAGTGAGCGTGTCCGTCCAGCGGATGACGTCGGGTGCCCCTACCTTGGCGAAGAAGCCGAGGATGTTCACGTAATGCGGAAAGAAAACGTGCAGGGCGTTGTCCGTGGTGTCCCCGTCTGAGTCCACCCAGGACATGGCCCGGCCCCCCAGCTCCTTCTCTGCCTCCAGGAGGGTTACCTCGAAGCCGTTGTCCACCAGGTGAACCGCTGCGGATAGCCCCGCGAGCCCTCCTCCCATGACCAGTGCGCGCACGGTGATCCTCCTTTGCAGTATGGCCCCTCCCAGGCACCCATACATTCTAGCAGAATCGCACGGCGACTCTCCCGCGAAGAAGCCTTGTTTACGACTCCTTCATGGCCTTTTGCCGTCCCGGAGTCAGTGACATCGGCCCCGCGTCAGGGCAGCTGCTGCGGAGTGGTGGGGGGCGCTTTGGGGCGGGGGCTCCTGGCCCCGAACACCACCATGATGATGCCACCCGCCAGCAGCATCACGGCGATGACGAGAAACACCACGCCGACGAGGACGATAACGCCCGAGGACTTGATCCCGAAAACCGCCTCCATCTCGATTCCCTCGGAAGCATCGGCATTCATGGCCACGATGGTGTATTCGCCCTCTGCGAGATCGAACGCGATCTCCTGAGCTCCGGTCCCCTCTGCTTCCTCCAGCCAGAAATCCTGCAGGCCGGGGGTCTCCGGCAGGGTGTTCCCGGGCTGTCTGCCGTAATCGAAGCGCGAGTTGAAGACCTCAACGCTCGTGATCTCATCGTGTTTTACCCCGGAGAGGTAGGCATATACGTCTCGTGAATCCGCGATGCCGAGGAAGACAGGCTGGTCGAGGTCATTGTTCTCTGCCACTACCTTTACCCTGTCCATGCCCAACCAGTTCAACGCCTCCGAAGCGCCTCTGTCGATCTCGATGGTGTCGGAGGTCACGGCATAAGACACGCTCTTGATCTCCATGGGGCTCGTGACGTGAAAACCTTCGCTGTCTTTGTGGTACTGGCTCGCCCAGATGACGCCTCCGCCTGCCAGCATGGCGAGGACCGCCCCCAGGATGAAGAGGGTCCCGAATATCAGCAGTACTATCCTTCCGGCGCTCATGACTTTCCTCCTATATATCTCCCATCATCATGACCTTCAGGTTGCATGGGTTTTCATTCCGTTCATAACCCTAAGGTCATGTTTCCTCAATGGGCGCGTTTTGTCCATATCGGGTAGAATCTCTATGCAGGACCCGGAGAAGGAGGAAGCAATGCCCATATACGTTTTCGAGGGCAGAAAGCCCCGCATCTCGCCCACCGCGTACGTGGATCCCTCCGCAGTGATCATCGGCAAGGTCTACGTGGGGGACGGCTGCTACGTCGGCCCCGGCGCGGTGATGCGCGGAGACTGGGGAGAAGTGATCATGATGGAGGGGTCGAACCTCCAGGACAACGCCGTCATCCACGCCCGTCCGGAAGAGACCACCTTCCTCGGCCCTAACTCACACGTGGGGCACGGTGCGGTGCTGCACGGCTGCCGCATTGAGGGACACGTGCTGGTGGGTATGAACGCGGTGATAAACGACGGCGCCGTCTTGGAGGAGGGCTCCATCGTGGCCTCTGGCGCGGTGGTCATGGCCGGTATGCGCGTACCGGCGCGCACCATGGTGGCTGGAGTACCCGCGGTCATCAAGGGCGAGGTGGACGAGGCCAGGGACTCCATGATGTGGATAGGACACCGCTTCTACCAGTCCCTGCCGCCGCGCTACCGCGAGAGCTCTGCGGAGATCTCCCTGGAAGAGGCCCGGCGCTTCTACGGGGAGGGCCCCGAGCCGGAGTAGGATTTTCTCTCCTCCCAGCCGACGGCAGCCAGACCCGCCAGGATGAGGGCGGTCCCAACCAGTATCGACGCGTTCAGCGTCTCCCCTAGTATGAGCCATGCCCAGAAGAGAGAGATGGGCGGGATAAGGTAGATATAGAAGGCGGTCACCGTGACGCCCAACCCCTCCAAGCCCTTGGAATAGAGGAAGTAGCCCAGTACGGTACATCCCAGGGCCAGGAAGACCAGCCACCACCAAGCGGCGGCGGACATGGTCCCGAGATCCTCGAAGAATCCCTTCCTTATAAGCGGAAGCATAGCCAGCGTGCCGGCCAGGATGCTGTAGGCGGTGATGAAAAAGGCGTGGTGCCTCTGGGTAAGTGGTCTCATCACCACGGTGTAGACAGCCCAGGAAAAAGCCGCCAGGACGATGAAGGCGATCCCCTTCAGCCGACCTACCTCCAGGCTGCTCCCGGCGCCATAGACGGCGATCACCGTCACGCCCCCCAGGGCCAGGGCTATTCCCAGTGCCTTCCAGGGCCCGAAGCGCTCGTGCAACAGAAAGAAGGAGAGGAGGGCGGCAAAGACCGGGGTGGTGTTGGCCAACAGGCTGGCCGTGCCCGCCGGGACCAGGGTCTCACCGTAGTTTACAGCCAGCTGGTAACCGTAAACCGCACAGATCCCAGCCAGGAAGACCATCCCCCACTCCCTGCTGCTGAGGCGGGGCCGATGCCGCCGCTTGAGGACCATGATGGGGATGAGGACCAGGGAGGCCAGGATGAAACGTGCCAGGTTTATATTGAGGAAGGAGACCTCGTCGAGCAAGGCCTTCACGCCGATGAAGGCCAGGCCCCATATCCAGCACACCAGGAAGAGGAAGAGGTGGTATCTCCATTTTTCACGCATGCGCCGCTCCGCTGCGATCTCGTGGTGAGCACGGCCTGCCCGCGCCAGCCAGATTATATCAACCCGCGATAAGTACGGGGATTCAAGCCGGGCGCATTCATTTCCGTACGCATGACCGGGCTCGTCGTCTCTCGCCCGGGAAGAAACATTGAAGGAAAGTATACGGAACGCGGAACCGCCGGCCATAAACACGGGGCTTCTCGGCCATCGGCCTGAACTTGTGGGAGCTTGGCTCCCTACGCCCGTACCCGGTTCGGCTCAGGCTTTCATCAAGGTGAAGAGGATCACACCTGTTCTGCGTTTGCGCAGCATGCGCCCTCGCACTTGCAGCCTTTGCGCTCTGCGAGCTTGTACCCCAGCTTCAGCGCCAGGGGGTAGATGGCGAAGATGGCCGCGGAGATGGCGTGCCCTTTAGGGCTTACGTTTTCGTGGTCGAAGTGGAAGACACCGGAATTGATCATCCAATCCCGTCCCGAATCGGCCTTGCACATCTCCCAGAGCCAGCGCGTCCACTCCAGGTTGAAGTAGAGGCTGATACTGGTCACGTAGAAGATACCGATGGTGGAGATATCCAGCAACTTTCTTACCTTGGCCTTCTTCTCCTCGTCCGCGATCTTGTCGGTGACCTTGCCGTACAGGAAGCCAAGGGACACCAGCCACGGGGGGTCGATGAGGAAGCTGTCGTATGGTAGCACCGGAAGTCCTCCTTTCCTCTAGCACACGTCTCGTTTTCCCCGCCTTTATACATCCTATAGATAATGCTTTTCCTCCGCAACCTGCACAGATGGGGTCAGCCCAGGGAGGCTTCATGTATCGGCCAGCCAGGTGTCGGGCCCTTCTAATAGCCAGACGGATATAAAGCTCTCACGTTCTAGATCGACATATTGCTACGCTCCTTGCGACCAGCATGCAGGCGCTGACGAGCCGTGAATGAGCGTGGAGGTGCAGACCGGCTGAAAATAAGTGTGAAGGCCTGGCCCCAGATGTGGGGATCGCCGCGTCGCTTAGCTTCTCGCGACATGTTCCGGGCTGACCCCCGATATGAAGAATGGACGGCTGACCCCACGTCTTATAGACTACCGTTAGGTGATGGTATGGAGGCAAATATTCTTCTCTGTGACGCGGCGGAAGTGGTCGGCGACAGGGTCTTCGTACTCGGCGGAGGATGGGTCGGCCGCAGCCACCGCATGCCCAACATGGCCGTGGTCGTGCTGCTGAACGTTCCCTGGGATCAGGCCAACCGCCGCCACGAGATGGAGCTCGAACTCCTGGACGAAGACGGCAACATGGTCAGCGCCGGGGACCCGGCGCGTGAGATACGCATGCAGGGTAGCTTCGAGGTGGGGCGGCCGGCCGGACACCCGGCGGGTATGCCCTTACGCTTTATGCAGGCCATCAACTTCCACCACCTCCCACTGCAGCCGTCCCAACGTTACAGTTGGGAGCTGAGATTGGACGGTGAACCCCTGACCAGGGCATCCTTCTTCACCCGCCCCAACTGAAACCCTTGTGAAAACCTTGGGGTCTGGTCTTGTTTTTTGTTACCCCCCGGGGTATTTGCTGCCTGCAAAACCTTGGGGTCATATCCTGGCTTCTTACGGGGGCCAAGGATCCACGGGTTGGATAGGCCCCGGCACGCAAGCCCCACCATTCCATAGCGCGATTGCCAAAAGGCAGGAGATGCTCATAAAGGTGACTGGCTGAGAAAGACCTCCATCCGGCGAACCAGAGGTTTGGAAAGGTCCGCAAGTGCCGACCAAGCAGAGGAACAATCCGCCTGGCGAAAGAGGCAAGGTGCCCGTTCGGAGGCGTCCTCCCAAGCCAATAGGATTTCATTAACCCCTTCGGAAAGGGGGCAAGGGAGGTTTACCCTTGACTTGGGTCATTAAAGGAGGCCCCAGGTGTGCCGCGGTCATTGCGAGGAGGCGGAGCCGACGTGGCAATCTCAACGCGCCCGGTTCTCTGCATATGCGCTTGCGTGGATATATGACCGCCCTTTTTATTGTGTTTGGCATAGTCCGGGGATGACCCCGAGTGTGCCATGTGCCACGTGGTTGACCGCGCCCCTTTGAACGGAGGGTGGCATGGTACATAATATGCGGGGGCCGGCTAAACCGGCCGGCAACATGGAACCGATATAACCAATGGTCCATCATTAAGGTTGAGGCGGGATATGACATGAGACTGTTACGTAAAAAGCTGGTGCGGGAGATCATGGAGTCCAAGTTCCGCTTCTTCGCCATCTCCTCCGTGGTAGCCATAGGGATAATCCTCTTCACCGCCTCTTACATGTCCTTCCTCAACCTCTCCAAGTCCTACCAGTACACGTACGACAGGCTCAATTTCGAGGAACTGCTCGTGCGCGTGGACCGTGCCCCGGAGCGCGTGGTGGAGCGCCTGGGCTCCCTTCCCAACATCGACCTGCTGACCCCCAGGGTGAGCGACCCCATGGGCATGGAGCTGGAGGACGGCACCCGCATCACCGGGCAGATAATCGGTACACCCTCCAGCGAGCCTTACGTGAACATGCTCTACATACGGGAAGGGAGCGGGCTCACGGGGCAGGAGCAGGAGCTGACCTGCCTGGTTGAGAACCACTTCGCCGCCTTCAACGACCTGGGCGAGGGAGACACGATTTACGCGGTCAAGAACGGCGAGAGGATGTCCATTCGCATCGCGGGCGTGGTATCCAGTCCGGAGTACATGATGGTCTTCCGTAACCGCCAGTTCCCCATGACCTCCGCGACCGTTTACGGCGTCTTCTATTTCAACATGCAGCAGGCTCGCGCTCTCACGGGCTATCCCTCCAATTCCTACAACGAGTTCGCCTTCACCCTCAAGGACTACGCCCTGCTGGAGACCACCGAAGCCCAGGTGCGCGAGATACTCAAGCCCTATGGCATAGAGGAGGTCACCACCAGGGACAACCAGATTTCCAAGACCCTGCTGGAGATGGACCTGCGGCAGTTCCACGACTTCGCCCTCTTCTTTCCCATACTCTTCTTCTCCATCGCCGCCTTCAGCATCTACATGATCC
>CAYHAT010000222.1:0-6384 GCA_964354675.1 uncultured Actinomycetota bacterium
CGTGCATCCGACGTATAGACGGAAGAACCAGACCGAAGATCGAAGACACGACCCCCTCTTATTAAAAAGGCTTTCCAGCCCGATATATCTACCGGTGCCATAGAGCAGATGGTAATGTGAAATACTGGAAGGGGCTCTGGAGAAGATGCTGGCGGAGGACGAAGGTGGTCTTATAGGGCAGGAGAAGTCCTGGCTGTGGCGCTGGGGCTCGGCCAGCTGGTTGTTCCTGGGGGTGATCGGTGCGGTCGTCGTCTTCGGCCTGGCGTATTCCAAGACCCACCAGGTGGTCATCCCGCTGGTGATCGCAATCATCATAGGGATCCTCCTGGAGCCTTTCGTCGATTTCATGACCCGCCACCATATCCCTAGATGGCTGGCGACGGTGATCGTGATGGTACTCATCGTGGTCGTGGTGGCCGGGTTCCTGGCGGTGATCATCTACGGCATCTCCACCCAGGCCGCCGCCATCGGGAAGCAGGTGCAGAGCGGCGTGGCCAGGATCCAGGACTGGCTGGATAACCTCAAGGTGAGTGGTTCTTTCGCCCAGTGGGTGCAACAGCAGATCGAAAAGGCCTGGCCTTCCATAACCAGCGGCATAGCAAGAGAGGTGACGGGCAGCGTACACGGCCTGACCTCGTTCCTTATCGGGGCCTTTATCGGCTTCTTCATACTCATGTTCATCCTGGCCGACGGCGGTACTATCAAGGAATGGGTAGCCGGCCACATGGGTGTGCCGCGGCGCACCGGCAACATGATCATGAACGAGGTATACGCATCCATCCGGGGGTATTTCAAGGGCACGACCATCATCGCCACCGTCGATACCATACTGGTCGTCGTGGTCTCCCTTATCCTGCGGCTTCCTCTAGTGGGAGCGATCGCCCTGGTGAGTTTCATCACCTGCTACATACCGTCCTTCGGGGGGTATATCGGCGGAGCCTTTGCCGTCTTCATTGCGCTGGCAGCCCAGGGCTTGACCGCGGGCATCATCATGCTGGTGCTGGTGATCCTCATCCACACCGTGATGCAGAACCCGGTGCAAGCCATAGCCTATGGCAAGACCCTGTCGCTGCACCCGCTCGTCGCCCTGCTGGTTACCCTGACCGGGGCGGTCTTCGCGGGCATCTTCGGGGCTATCCTCGCTGTGCCTATCACCGCGGTGTGCCTGAAGGTTTCCAGTGGGCTTAAACTGACCCGCGTCGAAGACGGGGGCTCGCCCGAGTGCGCCGCCGCCGTTCCCGCGCAGGACGACGACACCGCCTGATCCCTTATGCCGGTTCTGCCACAAGAACAAGGCGTATCCGACCGCAACGGATGGTGGTATTACACATGGGCGTAGTCTCTATTAAAGCCCCGCCCGAGAACCGGGGATCGGTCTGAAGCGACCTTCGCGAGCAGTATATACGTAAGAAAGCCGCGCTCTGGATATGCAGCCTGCGAGTGCGGAGCGAGGACCGTTATCCCCGGGCTCGGGCCGAAAGCCCTCACTCGTTGACGATGACCTCACCCGCCACCAACGCCAGGTAATCGTTGGAGCCGTCCTCGATGAGGCCGGCGCGGGCGTCCCGGAAGAGCTTTTCGATGGTGGATTCCTTGGAGAGGCCGAACCCGCCCATCAGCTGTATCGCGTCGTTGGCCACCTCGAAGGCCGCCTGGGTGCAGAAGACCTTGGCCGCGATAGAGTATTGCGTGAACGGCGGGTTGGTGTTGAAGTTGACCTCCATCACCGCCCGGGAGAAAGCCCGGCACGCTTCCACCTGCTTGAACATATGGAAGAGCTTGAAGCGCACCAACTGGTGCTCGATGAGCTTTTTCCCGCCCTGCACCCGCTCCTTGCAGTAGGCCAGCGCCTCCTCGTAGCAGGCCCGCGCCACGCCGGTGAAGAAGGCGCCCATGCTGGCATTGGCGGTGGAGAGCGTCACGTCCAGGATGGCCTCGTAGGATTCCTCGTCGATGATCATATACTCCATGGGCACCCTGACGTTGTCGAAGTAGATCTCGCCCTGGTTGAGCGCCCGCTGCCCCAGCTTGTTCCAGGGCTTGCCGCGGGTGACGCCGGGCAAGTCCAGCGGGATGATGCAGATGCCGCCGCCCGCCATGCCCATGTTCGGGTCGATGGTGAGATAGGCGCAGGCGTGGGTGGCGATGGTCCCGCAGGACACCCAGGCGGCCTTGGTGCCGTTGATCACGTACTCGTCCCCATCGAGGGTGGCGCGGCAGGCGGTCTTGGCGATCTCCGCTTCCGAGAACTGCTCGGTGAAGGGCCCCAGGGTATCGGAGCCGTGGTCCGGCTCGGTGATGGCCCAGCAGCCGATGATCTTGGCTTCCTCATCCTCACAGAACGGGACGATGATGTTATCGATGAGGAACTCTGTGGGCACCATGCTGGCGATGAAGGCCGGGAAGCAGGCGACCCCGAAGGCGATCATGAAATCGATGCTCCCCCAGGCTATCTCCTCGAAGAGCATGTGCACCTCCAGGGGCGAGAAACCTCCTCCCCCGTATATCTCCGGCAGCAGGATCTTGTGCATGCCGATCTTGTAGCCCTTCTTGAACACCTCCCAGAAGATCGATTCCCTGGCGATAACGTCCTCCGGGTCCAGCTTGTCCAGGTCCAGGCTGGCCGGGCGCAGTACCTCCGAGGCGAAGGTATGTACCATATCCCGGTTCATCTTCTGCACCTTGGTGATGCCCAGGCTCAAGTCCATGTAACTCAACTGAAAACCTCCTCCTTCATGGGGTCGTGTCTTCGATCTTCGCTTTCCGGCCTGGACTCAAACCCAACGCAAGCTCCGGATCCCGAAACCGAAGATCGAAGACACGACCCCTCTCCCCTCTAAGCTTTATAATCCTCCAGTTTGTATACATTATCCGCGTCCCCGGAGAACTGGTCCTTGAGGATGCGGTCGAGGTATTTCTCCGACGCGCTCTTGGGGATCTCTTCCACCACCTGGACATAGCTGGGCACGGAGTTGCGCTCCAGCCCGTCCACCGCCACCTTGAAGACGGAGGCGGGGTCGATGGTCTTGCCCGCGAAGGGGGCCACCGCCGCCACCAGGTCGCTCTCCCCGGGCGCCCCCGAGGCGGCGGGGATGCCGTAGATGCAGACCTCGGAGATGTCGGGATGCTCGCCGATGACCTTCTCCACGTAGGCGGGGATGATGAAGTCCCCCGCCCGCCGCAGGCCTCCCCCCTCCTTGCGGTAGTCGAAGAAGAGCCACCCCTCCTCGTCCTTGTGGACCATGTCGCCGGTGCGCAGCCACCCCCCGCGGGTCTTGTCCTCTGAGTCCTTCTGCCGGCCGTAGTACTCCACCTCGGGTTTGACGTTCACGGCGCGCATGAGCAGCTCGCCGGTGGCCCCGGGGGGCACTTCGTTGTCGTTCTCATCCACGACCATGGCCTCCTGTATTCCCTCCAGGGGCTTACCGAAGGAGCCGATGGGCCCCACGCCGATGGGGTTGTAGGCGAAGCCGCCCTCCACCGCCCCGTACCACTCCAGGATCTTCACACCGAACCTCTTCTCGAAGGCCTCCCAGATGGGCATGGGGGTGCCGGCGCTGATAACCATCTCCACCGGGTTGTCGGCGTCGTTCGGCTTGGGGGGCTCGTTAAAGATGCCCGCCATCATCCCGCCCAGCAGCGAGAAGGTGGTGCAGCCGTACTTGCGGCAGATGTCCCAGATGCGGCTCTTGGTGAAGCGCTGGCTGATGACCCCCAGTATCCCCATGGACAGGGCGGGCAGCAGGCTGATCGCCAGGGCGTTGCCGTGGGTGAGGGAGAGGCCGGTGTAGATCACCGTCTCCGGGGTGTACTTCCAGATCAGCGTGGGGGCCAGGGAGGCGAACATCGCGGTGCGGGTGGACTTGATCACCACCCCCTTGGGGTTGCCGGTGACCCCCGAGGTGTAGATGATGGCCATGGGCAGGTTGGGGTCGTCCACCCTTCCCTCGAGTTCAAAGATATCGGGCTCGGCCAGGATCTCGTTGATGGTCGAGTATTTGTCCGCCAGGGTGGGGTCGGCATCTGGCTTGAGGTTCAACCAGATCCTCTCGATGCTTTTTATCTCCTTGGCGACGCGCTCTACCTCGGGAAGGAGGTCCGCGGTGGTGATCACCGCCTTCGCCTTGCAGTCCTGCAGCATGTAACCGAGCTTCTCCCCCTTGGTGCGGGGATCTATAGGCACGCTGATGACCCCCAGCAGGGTGGCGGCGCCGGAGCCATAGACCACTTCGGGGTGGTTGCGCATCACCGAGGCCACCGCGTCTCCCTGAGCAAAACCGAGATCCCTGTAGGCCTTGGCCATCTTGAAAGTATTGGCGGCGATCTGTTTGTAGGTGAGCTGCTCGTCCGGATACAGGCCACCGTTCTCGAAGATAAGACCTACCTTATCGGGGTTCTCCTCCAGCCTCATCTCCATGATGTTGGACATCAAGGCCGGGTTTTTCTCACTCATGACTTCCCCCTTTCCCTGGTTCCAGACCGCCGGCCGCTACTCCACCGCGCCTATGAAGCGGCGGGTGAAGGAGGGGAACTCCTCGGCGAACTTCTCCGCCCACTCCTCCTTCGTCCAGTACTTGTGGCGGTCGAAGAAGGGGTTCCTTGATTGATAGCTAACGCCGACGCCGACACAGAAGTCCACGTCCTCAATGAACTCGCAGGCTTGGGCAGAAACCCCGATGGTGATGAAAACGCGGCATTGCAGGCCCATGTAATGGGCCACCGCGGCGGCGGCATTGGCCGCCATGTGCACGTCGTAGACCACGAAATGGCAGCACGGGCCGTTAATGAACGACTCCACCTCTTCCGCCTTGTTCAACTCCTCGCAGGTGGCGAAGCCGCAGGCACCGCAGTCGTAGTTGTATATCGACTTGCGCCTGGCGCCGACGAGCAGGGCCCGGGTGTCCTCTTTGGCCAAGTCCAGGAAACTGCGTCCGTCGCGGTTGAAGAGGGGAGAGACCTCGGCCACTCCCTCGCAATAGCCTGAAAGCTCCACGAACTCCTCGGGGCCGATCGCCGACATCCTGATCTTGGGATGCCCGAACTTGAGTGTGGTGCTGGCCGCTACGGCCATGAGTTCCATCGCGCGGTCCATGCCGCCTTTGAGTAGTTCATCCTCGCTGATGATCGCCATTTCTCTCACCTCCCCTTACGAATATATGGACCGGAAGGTCGGGAAGAGCCGTCCGATGAGCCGGTTGGACAGACTCTCGTTGTTGTACTCCGCCCATTCCCTCGGCAGGTCCTTAAAGGGGTTCTTCTCGGTTACCGAGGCCAGGAACCCCAGGGCGATGCCGCATTTGTAGGGCAGCAAGTCCATCCTTAAGGCAGCAGCCCCTGCGGACATCTTGATAGTGTGATCGATGCCCAGTTGGCGGGCGAGGGTCACGGCCCCGTTCAAGGCATAGGCCAGGTTCATGGACCGCATCAGGCAGAAGGGCCCCCGGAAGGCCACCGAGGGCTCGTCCGGGACCCGCTCCGCGTCCCGCCACATGTCGCAGAGCAGGTGGCCGCAGAGGTTGCAGTTGGAGTCCATGGGGTCGTGGCCGGAGCGCCGGTCGGCCATGATCATCACTACATCAGCATCGCGCACCTGTACCGCGTCCGAACGGAAGAAGTCCCAGCGGGGGTTGTCGTCCGCCATCTTGTCGATGACGATAGCCAGGTCTTCGATCTCGTCCCTTTCCTCAAGGACGTGGATGCTGATCTCGTCGATACCTCCCACCCGGGGAGAGGTCACCGCCGAGGCGAGGAGAAGCTGGGAAGCCTGCTTGGCGCTCTCGAGCCTCCTCTCCTCGTATTCCCTCATCTTTCTTTCCATGTTGATTCGCCTCCTACACAGGCAAGTGATCTACCGGTCGCAAAATGCACGTTATCGCGTGGATACCAGCCAGTACCGGTATGGATTACATGGGAAGCCCATATTCCTCGCAGATGGCGGGGTAGGCCTCGTAGGCCGGCTTGAGCAAGGGAAGCATTCCCAGTATCTTGGCCATGGGTCCCTTGGCCTTTATCTTCCTCTTGGCCAGGGCCACGGGCAGCTTCAGTTTCTGCAGCCAGAAGTTGTGGCAGTCGTCGCCCGCCAGCCACATGATGACATTACCCTCGGCGTCGGTGGCACCCAATGCCAGCTCTGGTTTATCCGTGCCGTGCAGCAGCCAGATCTCACCGTCGGGATCGTTGATCACGAACTGCACGTTGATGTTCTCGTTGAAGAACTTTAAACTCACATCCTCGTTCTCCAGCAGCTTTGTGAAGAGCTTGCCCAGGACCTCGTACATGAAGTCAGTGTCCTTGAAAACCGGCATAGCAAACACCCCTTTCACTCGAACCGTTTACGTGGACGCCCAGACTTGACAGCCTTATAACATACCCCAGTATGATACC
>CAYHAT010000223.1:0-6373 GCA_964354675.1 uncultured Actinomycetota bacterium
CGTATCCATGCGCGCCTCCGCGCCCATCATCGCCGAGCGGCCCATGTACTTCCTCCGCGCGATGTATTGACAACCTACGAGAGCCTGCATCGCGTAAGCGGCATCTTCGTTCTGCCGGCCCGGGGCCTCCAGGTAACGGTCTCGCTCCGCTAACACGCTCCGCTCCGACCGACCTGGTAGTTCCCCGGGCTGGTTGGTTTCTAATCTGATTGGACTACACCCGGGGCGTGGTCGTTTACTCCAATAGCGCCATATATGCACCCTTCTCGCTTTCTTCCAGGCTATCGCTCCGACCGACCACGTGGTCCCGGAGCTGGTCAGAATATGTAGTAGCCGCTGATGATGGCTACGAACGGAAATTATAGCTGCCGTGGAGGAGTTTCCGCAGTGCGATCTCGAGGGAACCCTTGCCCAAGCCGGGGGCTACTCCCCCACCGCGCTGCCAGGCTATGATCCCCCTCAAGAACCGCAGCTTGTCCTTGAAGGAAAGCCTCATAAGGGCCCGGTTGAACTCCGGCCTGGCTCCACCTGAAAGCAGGGTCAGTAGCGACCATTCCCGCGCCGTCCTCTCCCGCTCCGGCACCGCGCTGGCGCGATAGAGGGAACCAGGAGGAGAACCTCCCGCCTCCACCGCGGCCTTCCCGGCCAGGTAGCCCGTGGCCAGGGCGGAGGAGATACCCTCCCCCAGTGAGTTCATAAAGCCGGCTGCTTCACCGCTTACGAGGACCCGGTTGGTGCCAAGGCAGAAACGGTTGACCGCAGAGGTGAAAGTCACCCTGCAACCGAGGGCGAAAACCTCCTCCTTGGAGTCGAAAGCGAAATCCCTCTTTAACATGGCGTGGAAGGCGCTGCGGGTAGGGCCTATCTTCTTTCCCCTGCGCACCGAGGTATCCACGACCATCAGGTCGTCCTTGGAGTAACATGCGGGGTAAACGCCGTACTCAGCGTCGATGAAGACGTGAAAGACGCCCCGCTCCAGCTCCGTCTCGCAGCGGTGGTATTCGTGGCGGGTGCAGATGTAGGGCACTCCATCGGTAAAGGAGGGATCGATCTTCCTCGCCGCCTGGGAGAGGCCCCCATCCGCGGCGATGAGGACGCCGGCGCTGAGGCGGGTCTCTTTTCCGTTCGACGTGAGCAACACCTCTACCCGGTCCCTCCACTCCGAGAAATCGACCAACCGGGCCCCATCCCATATCTCCGCCCCAGAACTCCGGCACAACCATTGGTCGAAACGGTTACGCCACACGCTCAATCCGTGCTCATCCACTTCGAGGTAGAGATCCTTGCTCAGGTAGAGCTTTATCTTGTTCATCTCAAAGGGTTCGCATTTTATCTCGTCCGGGAAGGGGCCGTAGTGTGTGTCCAGGAACTCCCGCGCTTCCTTGAAGATATAGCCGGCACACGGCTTGCGGCGCGGCATCTTCTTTTTTTCCAGCAGGAGGGTGCTCAACCCACCTGCGACCGCCGCCTTGGCCGCCGCCGCTCCGGCGGGCCCCCCTCCCACCACGACCAGGTCGTAATCGGGCTTGTTCATGCGCAGCCTCTCTTCCCCTAAGGATCAACCATTCAGCCCTTGCACCGCGGCTATCGAGACCTCGCAGGCTGGAGAAGATTCCGGATTTACCTCCCTCACAGCGCATCCAAAGTATCACATTTGCCCGCGCTTTGCGTAAAGTTCCCGGGAGACCTCTCCCAATCCCATCTCCTCCAGGACCGCCGCCTGGGGATAACCGCGTTCGTCTATGCGGCGCAGGCGGTAGAAATCCTCCAGCATGTATTGGAGGTCAACCCGGCTCCTGCTCGCTTGCTGCACGTCCGCCGTGCGAAAACGGCGGCCGCCGCGATCCAGCGAGGGCAACAGTTTTCCCAACCCTGTTATGGTCCGGTAGGTGTTGGGAAGGACGAACCTGGCATGGAAATCCTTGAGCCGTTGCAGCGCCTTGTCGCTCTTGATCCATCCCGTGATCCGGTTGTTGACCCTGATCAAGGGGTTCAACACCCTGAGAAGGTCGGAGGCTGTCCCCTCCATGTGGGGAGTGATGATCCTCTGCGGGAGGAGATCATCCTCCCTGCCGAGCCCGCAAAGGTTCCCGATCGCCCGCTTCAAATACCAGATGCGGTTGCCCGTCTCCAACAGCTCCCCGATGGTGAGGCCGTATCCGGTTACCGCGTTTATCATGTCCACGAGGATGCGCAGGGTGGAGCCCGTCCCCTTCCAGGCGAACACGCATATCACGGCGGAGTCGCAGATCGCGCCGATCGCCTGGGAATGGATGTTCTGCATGGCCTTTCTCTCCGCGCGCTGGGGCCTGGTCCTGGCGAACCCGATCTCCTCCAGGTCGTCCATCCCCATCTCCAGCCCCAGGTTGGTGTCCCGGTTGTGACAGCCTCCCCTGATACTGGTGGCATAGCTCAAGGCCATGGACCACAAGGCCCGGGGATCATGCATGGGGCATTCCATCCCCTTTACATGGATGGCGAACTCCTCTCCCCCATACCTGGCCGCCATGGCTCGGCATCCCTCCGCGAGCTGGTCTCCGAAACCATCCCGGTCGGCTATCATGCGCACCAGCTCTATCAGCAGGTCCGGCCTGCCCCAGTCCAGGACCAGGCCGCCGGTGTCCGCCTCGGAGATCAAGCCGGCGCGGAAGGCCTCGATGGCGTAGGCGATGGTACCCCCGGTGGAAATGGCATCCATGCCGTAAGCGTTGCAGAGCGCGTTGGCTTTCACCACCGCGTGCAGGTCATCTATGTGGAGCAGGAATCCCAATGCTCCCACGCCCTCGTACTCCGGGCCCGGGCCCTCCTCCATGGCGTACTCGCCGCTCTCGATCCTCACCACCCGCTTGCAGGCGATAGGGCAGGCACGGCATGAATGTTTCCTGGTGAGGATGGTCTCCGCGATCCTCACCCCGGAGAGGTTCTCCATCCCCTCTTTCCACTGTGCCTGTCTCCAGTTCTTCACCGGCAGATCGCATATGGCCGAGGAGAGGTCGACCCCCCCGCTGGTCCCGTAGAGATGCAGCCCTTCCGCGAAAATGCTCTTCTTGATCCCACGGGCGGCCTCTTCCCGCACTCTCTTGTAGGCGGCCTCGTCGGCGACATCGTACTTCGCCCTCCCTCTGAATGCGACCGCCTTGAGCTTCTTCGAACCCATAACCGCCCCCATGCCTGAGCGGGCTGCCAGGCTCCCCCGGTCATGGACCACGCCGGCGTACTTCACCAGGTTCTCGCCAGCGGGCCCGATGCTCATGACCCTGACCCGCCCCTCACCCGTCTCCCGCCGGATGAGCTCCTCGGTCTCGAAGGTGTCCTTTCCCCACAGCAGGGAGGCGTCTCGCAACTCGGCGCCGCCCTCGGTCAGGTAGAGATAGACCGGGCGTTCGGCCGCGCCGGTGATGACCACCCCGTCATACCCGGTGCCCTTGAGTTCCGGTGAGACCTGGCCCCCCATGCTCGCCTCGCCCCAGATACCGGTCAGGGGCGAACGCGCGCAGACCTCCAGGCGGGAGCTTCCGGGGAGGCTGGTGCCGGATATGGGGCCGTTTATGATGAACAGGGGATTGCGGGGTGAGAGGGGTTCCTCCTCATACCCCCGCAACATAAAGAAAAGGTAGGCCGCCAGCCCCGATCCGCCCAGGAAGTCCCGGTAGAGCCTGTCCGCGATCGCCCAGTCCTCGCACTCCCCGCTCGCCAGGTCTACCTTGAGAAGCCTCCCCCAGTTTCCGTACATACCCCGTTTCCCCCCAGGTTCGGGTCGCACTGCCATCAGGCGTCTTGCTTTTTCCCGGCCGCGAAGTCCTACCCTGACTACGCACTGCTCAAGCGCGGGAAGAGAGCCGCGGCATTGGAATGAAATACACCCCGTAAGGAATTGCTGTCCAAACCGTCGTAATCCTGCAGTCCGCCTATGGTCGCGATGGTGGCCAGCTCGGGGGCGAAGGGATAGTCGCTCCCGAAGAGGATGTGGGACTCGTCCACCAGTTCCTGCAGGGAGCGCAGGGCGAAGGGGGCGGCCGACAGGGCGGTGTCGTAGTACAGGCGCTGCAGGTAGGCGATGACGCCCTGTGGCACCCGCTCCATCAAGCCCGGCCAGAACTGCCCCAGGCAGAGCCTGAGGGCGATAAAGGGTACCGTCCCCCCGGCATGGGGCAGGATCAGGCGCACGTCGGGGCAGCGCTCCAGGGTCCCGCCGAAGAGGAGGCTGGCCACGGCCCGCGTGGTCTCGAAGACGAACTCGATGAGGGAAGGGGGAAGGCCCAGCCCGGGTGCGGCACCATCCCGCCGGGCGTCCGGGTGCATGAACGCCACCGCCCCGCGCCGGTTCAACTCGTCGAACAGGGCGTCGTAGACGGGGTCGCCCATGTAGCGCCCGTCCACGCTGCTGAGCAACGCCACCCCGTCCAGCTCCAGGGTGTCCAGGGCATACGCCAGCTCCTCGAGGGCGGCATCCACGTCCGGCAGGGGCAGGACGGCGACGGCCCCGAAGCGTCCGGGATACTCCCGGACCAGGCGTGCGGAGTACTCGTTGCAGCGGCGGGCGAGCTCCCGCGTGAAGCCACGGTCCCCGAAAAAGATCCCCGGGGCCGATATGGAGGTGACGGCGGTCCCGATGCCATGGCGGTCCATGAGGGACAGGGAGTCCTCCGGATTCCATACGGGCAGCGGTACCCCCGCGGCCTCCGTAATACCATTATCTTCCAGCGCGGAAACGTACTCCCGCGGCACGATGTGGTGGTGGACGTCTATCCTCGCCTGATCGCCGACCATTGCCCCCCTCCCTTCCTCAAGGCTTGTACTTCAGCACCGATGCGAACATGGCCTTGACGTTTACAGGCCGGGCATCGATGGGAATCGAGCAGCCGGAGCTCAGGATGAATCCCCCGTCCTTGCCGACCTCGGTGATGAGCCGGTGGCAATACTCCTCCACCTCCTCCGGTTCCCCCAGCTTGAGCAGGGCCGCCGGCACATCACCCATGATACAAATATGGTCCCCCAAGACCTCCTTGGCCTTGAAGATATCCGAGGTGCCATCCAGGTTCAGTATACATTTTCCGCGGGGCAGGCTCTTGAAGTAGGGGAAGAAGGGCGTCCAGTCGCTGTCCAGATGGAGAAGGGGAGTGACCCCCCGGCCTGTGAAATACTCGCACATCTCCTGCCACTCCGGCAGGGCTAACTCCTCGAACTGCCTGGGGCTTATGAATGAGGCGCTGGTGCGGGTGCCCCCAAGAAAGACCCTCTTTATGCCGCTGGTCATCACGCCCATCCTCCCAACGTTTATGAAGGTCTTCATCAGCGCCTGGCCCGCCGCCTTCAACTCCTGCGGGTAGCGGAAGAGGTCCAGGACAAAGCGGTCAAAGGAACGGAAAGCCATGGATATGGCCTCCAGGGGGATCATGCAGAGGTTCGCCCCCACCAGGGGTTCGATCCCCCTGGCCCGCCAGCCCTTGACCGATCTTTTTACCTTGAGCACATCCATCCCCAGCCCCATACCGGTCCTGGCCATGCCGGGCAGGCTACGCAGTTCCGGGTGATTCAGCCTGAGCTTTTCCATCAGCCAGCGCCCCGCCCCCATCTCCTCTATGCGGAGATACTCCTCCGGCTCCATGACCGTCTTTTCCAGGAACTGGAACTCCTGGTCGGGAGGAAATCCGTTGACCCCAGGCATCAGCGGAGGGGTGGGGAATACGGTGAGCAACGCCCGCCCCAGACCGGCCCAGGAAAAATGCAGCCCATCGACCCATCCCAGGTCGTTGAGGGTTTTCAGCAGGGCGCGGTCGGCCTTCTTTACGTCGAATAGCATCTCGTGTTGGGTTATGCCCCCATAACGGGCGGAGAAAAAGTCGATAATGGGGGCCACGGGAACGCGGTCCGGTTTTCCGAGGCGGATAGCGGTCTCGATGCGCTGCAGTGCGTCCATGATATGCTGCGTTCCTTTCAGGGATTTCGGGGCATTCGCGCCCATGCCGCATAGACGCTCTTATGTCTCTGCAAAAAGCCGTAGCCGGAGGCCGCCTACGCGCCCAGGTACTCGCTGGCCAGCTTGACCGCCTGGGCGGCGTCGGTGCCGAAGGCATCGGCGCCGGAGTACTCCACGACCTTCTCGTTCACCGGCCCCCCGCCGATGATCACTTTCACCTTGTCCCGCAGCCCCGCCTCGGCCAGGGTCTCCACCGTCTCCTTCATGGAATCGAAGGCCAGGGTGAGCAGCCCCGATAGGGCAAGCAGAGAGGCGCCCGTCTCCTTGAGCTCGTCTATGAAGGATGCGGGGGGGACGTCAACCCCCAGGTCGTGCACGTCGTAGCCCTCACAGCGCAGCAACGTGGCCACGATGTTCTTGCCGATGTCGTGGATATCGCCCTTAACCGTGCCG
>CAYHAT010000224.1:0-6338 GCA_964354675.1 uncultured Actinomycetota bacterium
GCCTCCCTGGGCGCATGCATCCTCCTGGGGCTGGATGCGGAGTCCTCCCTGCATGGCATATTATCCCATCCCGGGGTGCCCGGGAGGTTCCAGGCGGTGGAGGAGGGTCAGGACTTCGCGGTGCTGGTGGACTATGCCCACACGCCCGACTCCCTGCGCCGCGTGCTGGAGGCGGCCCGGGAGATAGCGCGGGCGAGGGTAATCGCCGTCTTCGGGTGCGGCGGTGACCGTGACCGCGGCAAGCGCCCCATGATGGGCGAGATAGCGGTGAAGACTTCGGACCTGGTCTTCATCACCTCGGATAATCCGCGCAGCGAGGAACCGCTGGCCATCATCGCGGATATCGAGGAAGGGGCACGCAACGTGTCCGAGGGAGCCCCTTACACGATCGTCGCCGACCGACACGCGGCCATCGAGGCGGCGGTGCGGGAGGCCGGAGCGGGTGACGTGGTGGTCATCGCCGGCAAGGGGCACGAGAGGGGCCAGATCTTCGCGGACCGGGTGCTGCCCTTCGACGACGTGGAGGAGGCGGGGTCCGCCCTGAGGAAGGGGATGAGCAGGCAATGATCCCTATGCGCGCCGACGAGATCGCACAGGCAGCCGGGGCAGCGTTGCTGCAGGCCGGAAGCGAGCCGTCCCGGCTCATCTCGCAGGTGATGACGGACACGCGCACTCTCGGGAAGGGCACCCTCTTCGCAGCCCTGAAGGGCGAGCGATACGATGCCCACGACTTCCTGGAGCAAGCCCTGGACAAGGGGGCTGCGGCGCTTCTGGTGTCGCGCACAACCCCCACGGTCATGCGGCGAGCGAGCGAGACAGGAACGGCGGTCCTGCGAGCCCGCAGCACCTTGGCCGCCCTCACCAGGCTGGCATCACGCCAGCGGGAGCTGTGCCGGTCCCGGGTGGTAGGGATAACCGGGTCCACCGGAAAGACCCTCAGCAAGGATTTTACCGCCGCGGTGCTGGCGCATGCCGGAAAGGTCACCGCATCGCAGGGTAGTTTCAACAACGAGCTAGGGGTGCCCCTGACCGTGCTGGCGGTCGAGGCGGACACGGACTTCCTGGTGTTGGAGATGGGCTCGCGGGGGATGGGACACATAGAAGAGCTGTGCAAGTCCGCCCGTCCGGAGATAGGCGTGGTCACTAACATCGGCTGGACCCACCTGCGCTTTTTCCGCACCCGCGACAACCTGGCCCAGGCCAAGGCCGAACTGCTGGAGTCCCTGCCTCGCAAGGGGAGGGCGGTGATAAATGCGGACGACGATTACTGCGAGCTGTTGCGCGGCCTCAGCCCGTGCCCGGTGGTGACTTTCGGACACTCGCGCCGGGCGGACCTGTGGGCCGAGGACGTGAATGTGGATAAATATGGGAAGGTGGTCTTTACCTTGAGGTCGAAAGGAGGTGGTAAAGCGAGAATAGCCGTGCCATTGCCCGGTCGCCATAACGTCGAAAATGCGCTGGCGGCCGCGGCGGTCGGAAAGATCATGGGGGTTGATATGGAAAGCATTGCTGAGGGGATAGCGAATGCCGAGACGACGGGATGGAGGATGGAGATGATCAACAAACCTGAAGAGATCACCATCATCAACGACGCCTACAACGCAAACCCCGTCTCCATGCGTTCGGCTTTGATGGCCCTGGGCGACATATCCCACGACAAGAGGGCTATAGCCGTACTCGGAGACATGGGCGAACTGGGCCCCGTTTCGGAGAGGGCCCATCTGGAGGTGGGGAAGCTGGCTGTGGATTACGGCACAGACATCCTCATCACCGTGGGCAGGAAGTCGCGTAAGACCGCCCAGGCGGCCCGGGAGAAGGGCCTGCCAAGGGGCAGCGTGTTCGTGACCGACGGGGTGGACAAGGCGGCGGAGGTGCTGCGGGCTATCATCGAACCCGGGGACGTGGTCCTGATCAAGGGCTCCCGCTTCCTGGGCCTCGAGAAGCTCGCAAACCTGGTGGCATAGACGGGAGTGACATAGAATAGTCGCTTGAAAGGCCGGCGAGCCCGGTCTGGAAAGAGGCTACCGAGGAGGAAGATCCCTTGTACAGGGTCATGCTGGCTTTATTGACAGGGCTGGTTATATGCATCTTCGGCATGCCCTTGCTCATAGGTTGGTTGAGGAGGCGCGGCATTGGCCAGTTCATACGCGAGGACGGCCCACAGGCCCACCTGGCGAAGGAAGGGACTCCCACTATGGGGGGGATCCTCATCGTCGTATCCGCGCTGTTGGGGTTCCTGTTATGGGCACAGAAGCTGCAGGCCGGCACGGGTTTCGCCCTGGGATTGGCGTTGCTCGGCGGCGGTCTGCTGGGTTTCGCGGACGACTATACCAAGTTGCGCTACGCACGTTCGCTCGGGCTGAAGGGGCGTTCCAAGCTCTTCTGGCAGCTGGCCCTGTCCATAGCCCTGGCCTACCTGGCCACGCAGCATTTCGGTGTGGACACCAAGCTCTACTGGTTCCGCTCCGACGCGGTCATCTGCGACCTGGGCCCCTTTTATTATCTGCTTGTCTTTATCATGATCATCGGGACCTCCAACGCCGTAAACCTCACTGACGGCCTGGACGGCCTTGCATCCGGGACCACCATCCTCGTGATGACCGCCTACATCCTCATCGCCTTCACGCAGTTCCGCAACCACGAGTTCCTCTACATGCAGGTGCAGGGATCGCTGGACATCGCCATCTTCTCCGGGGCGCTAATGGGAAGCTGTATCGGCTTCTTATGGTGGAACTCGCCGCCGGCGTATATCTTCATGGGGGACACGGGCTCCCTGGCCCTGGGGTGCAGCCTGGCTACGGTGGCCATCCTCTCCAAGACGGAGTTGCTCCTCGTGGTGCTGGGGGGGCTTTTCGTCCTCGAGGCCCTGTCGGTCATCATCCAGGTGCTGGTCTTCAAGGCCACCCGTAAGCGCGTTTTCCGCATGGCTCCACTGCACCACCATTTCGAGATGAAGGGCTGGTCGGAGGTGACCACACTCATCAGGCTGTGGATCGTGGCCGGGTTTTTCGTGGGCATCGGTTTTATCATCTTTTATATCAACTACGTGGGGGGCAAGTAGTGGAGATGGTTGCGGAAAAAGGCGTGGAAGAGCTGCAAGGCATCGAGTCGGTGCTGGTGGTCGGCCTGGGCATCTCGGGCCGTGCGGCCGCGGAGAAGCTCCTGCGCGAGGGAAAACGGGTTACGGTGAATGACATCTCCACGACGCAACCGGTGCGCGATGCGGCCGGCGAGCTCTCCGGGAGGGGGGCGGAAGCGGCCATCGGCCACCACGACCTCTCCCTGCTCGCGGGAGTGGACCTGGTGGTGGTCAGCCCAGGGGTGCCCTCACGGCTTCCCCTACTGCGGGAGGCGGAGGCAAAGCGCATCCCGATATGGAGCGAGGTCGAGCTGGCCTGGAGGTTCTCGCGGGGACCGGTGGTGGCGGTCACCGGCACCAACGGCAAGACCACCACCGTGAGCATGATCGAGTGGATATGCAAACAGGCCGGCAGGCCGGCCCTGGCGGCGGGGAACATCGGATACCCCTTGATCACGGCGGTGGAGGAGGCGGAAGAGGGAGACTTGCTGGTGGTAGAGGTGTCCAGCTTCCAACTCACCTTTGCCTGTGAGTTCCGGCCCACTGTCGCAGTTCTGCTCAATATAGCCGAGGACCACTTCGACTGGCATGCTGATATGAGGGAGTACGTAGAGGCGAAGAGCCGCATGTGGATGAACCAGGGCGATAATGATCTGGTGGTATGCAACCTCGACGATCCGCTCTGTGCGCAGGCGGCGGCGGGTGCTCCGTCGCGGGTGCTCTATTTCTCGCGGCATGCCGATCCGAGGGCGGCCGTTTACATGAGCGGCGGCAGGATGCTCAGCCGCCTGGCACCGAGCTTCGACAGCGCCATGGAACCGCGGCAGATCATGCGAGCGGAAGAGCTGGCGCTCCCCGGCGGACACAACCTGGAGAACGCCATGGCCGCGGCGGGCACGGCCATCTCTCTGGGCATCGATGCGCAGGCGGTGGGAGCGGCCCTGGCATCCTTCAAAGGCCTCTCCCACCGCCTGCAGTTCGTTGCCGAGGTGGGCGGGGTGCGGTTCTTTAACGACTCCAAGGCCACCAATCCCCACGCCGCCCTGCGCGCTCTCGATGCCTTTACGGGACCCCTCGTGGTCATCCTGGGAGGTAGGAACAAGGGCTTGAGATTCGACGAACTGGCGACGGCGCTGGACGAGCGGGGAAGCAGTGGGGACGTGCGCGCTGTCTACCTCATCGGGGAGGCGGCGGAGGAGCTCAGGGATGCCCTGGCGGGGACGCAAGCGTGGATGAAAGTCAACGTGCTGCCGGGATTGGAAGAGGTCTTCGATGACCTGCAGCGGACGGTAGAGCAGGGGGACGTGGTGCTTTTCAGCCCGGCTTGCGCTTCATTCGCCCGCTACAGCGACTATAAGGATAGAGGAAGACATTTCCAGTCGATGGTCCAGGGTTACCGTGAGAGGAGAGAGTACGGTGGGTGAGCAGGCCGCGGCGAGGAAACCCGGCGCAAGGGGTAAACAACCCCCCCGGGCGCTCGTGGAGGCACGGCGCAGGCGGGGGGAGGGCGTTCCCGAGAGCCGGGCCGCGGCTCCGCGCGCTGGCAAGAGCCTGCGGGCCGTGCCCCATGAGAGCGTCCCGGCACGCACCACGTCGGGAGGATTGACGCGCACCGGCTACGCCATCCTCGGCATCTCCATCCTCATGTTCCTCTACGGCATGGTCATGATATTTTCGGCCAGTTCCGGGCTTGCCCTGCACACCTACGGCTCGAGCTATTATTTTCTGCTGCGCCAGGCCATCTGGTTCGCGGTGGGCATCGTCGCCCTGGCCGCCCTGGCATACACCGACTATCACCGCGTAACGGAAATCTCACCCATCCTGGTGATCCTGTCCCTGGCCGCCCTGGCAGCGGTGCCGTTCTTCGGGGCCGAGGCCTTCGGCTCCAAACGCTCCATCATCGTCGGCCCCATCGTCGTGCAGCCGTCTGAGATCGCCAAGATGGCCCTGGTGGTATTCGCGGTCTTTATCTACAGCAAGCGCGAGGGCAAGATGGACAGCTGGCGGGAGTTGATCATGCCCGTGCTGTTGGTCACCGCCATCGCCTGCCTGCTCATCATCGTCGAGCCCGACTTGGGAAGCATGCTCATCGTGGCCATCTCCGTGTTCGTGGTCCTGTTCCTGGCCGGTGCCCCCCTGCGCAAACTAGCCGTGCTGGCCCTGGCCGGGGGGGGAGCCACGTTGATATTCATCTTCACCTCCGGTTACCGCAAGGCACGCTTTCTCGCCTTCCTCGACCCATGGAGCGTTCCCCGCGAGGGAGGGTTTCACATCATCCAGTCCATGATCGCCCTGGGCTCGGGCAATATAAACGGCCTGGGCCTGGGGATGAGCAGGCAGAAGTTTTTCTATCTGCCCAACGCCCATACCGACTTCATCTTCTCTATCATCGGAGAGGAGGCGGGACTGATCGGGACGCTAGCGGTGCTGGCGCTTTTTGCGGCCTTCGTCTACCTGGGATTCAGGATCGCCAAAGGTGCGCCCGACCGCCTGGGGCGCCTCCTGGCCATGGGTATAACCTGCATGCTCGGCGTGCAGGCGCTGATAAACATGGGTGCCGCCACCGGCGTACTGCCCATAACCGGCATAACGTTGCCCTTTTTCAGCTACGGGGGTTCGTCCCTGGTGATTTGTATGTGCCTTGCCGGTATACTCATAAACGTCTCCCGCCAGGAAGGTGGGGCGGGTACATCCTACGATGGGAGGAAAAAGCGTGAACGTGGCGATATGCGGCGGGGGAACCGGAGGACATCTCCATCCCCTGCTCGCCCTGGCAGAGGAGCTCGCATCGCATGAAGGCGTGGAGGTCACCCTCTATCTGAGCCGGAAGTCGCCGTCGAGCGCCCTCCTCGACCGCAGGAAAGTAATCCCCCTCGAGGTGAGCGGCTTCACCCGCGGTCTAGACGCCGCCAACTTCAATGCGTTTACGAGCCTCTGCAAGGCCTTCGCGACCTGCCGCCGGGAGATGAAGGCGGACCGGCCCGCGGTGGCCGCCGCCTTCGGTGGCTATGCAAGCGTGCCGGGAGCCGCGGCCGCGCTCAGCCTGGGCGTGCCCCTTCTCATCCACGAACAGAACGTCATCCCCGGGCTGGCCAACCGCATACTGGCTCCCTGGGCACGCGTAAAGGCGGTCTCCTTCCCGCAGACCCTGGACGTGTGTCCAGGTTGGAGAGGGAAGTCGGAGGTCACGGGCAACCCCTTGCTCAGGCAGCCTGAGCCCGGTGACAAGGAGGAGGCGAAGACGCATTTCCGGCTGGAG
>CAYHAT010000225.1:0-6260 GCA_964354675.1 uncultured Actinomycetota bacterium
AAGCCGCGAATTAAATATGACTGGCTGTCACATTTTATCACCGACGATATGGCGAGTCAATAAAAATATGACAAAATCGTTGATTTTGTATGAAGTCAGCCCCGGCCTCCTGAAGACCTGCCGAATAACCGACCCCGCAAGCGCCCCTCGTCTTGGAACACGATGCTATCGCGCATCGGCGAGTGCCGGTTTCTCGCTATCGCGGTTCAAGGGGCGGAATAATCTTTCTGGCGGTAAGAGCGCATGGCTGATATAAATATAAAGGCCGATATTTATGTAGAGCCGATCATCGCAGGTTGTCGGAGTTCGCACTACCAGGGTACGAGGCCAACATGAACGTTCTATTCGTGCACACCGAACAGGACCCCTACTCCCCTGATAAACCACTGGAGATCCTGGAACGGGTCCAGTTCGGCATCTCTTATATCTCAACGCTTCTCAAGCAAGAGGGGCATCACACCAAGCTGGCGGTCCTGTGTAAAGAGACGGTCCATACTCTCGACGAAAATATAAAAGAGTTCGACCCCGGCCTTATATGTTTCACTTCCGTCTTCACGGAGTACCATATCATCCTCGAGGCCGCGGCCATGGCGAAGAGATATCACCCGGAGATATTCACGTTGCTCGGCGGGCCCCACGCCACCTTGAAGCCCGATGAATGCCTGGCGGAGGGCCTCTTCGACGCGGTCTGCGTGGGCGAGGGGGAGTATCCGACCCTGGAGTTGGCCGAACAGCTGCAAGCCGGCGGCCATCCCTCCGGCATCCCCAACCTGCTCATAGTGCAACCCGGCGGCGGTGTCGAGAGGAACGCGCCCCGTCCCTTCCTGGAGGACCTGGACGACCTTCCCTTCCCCGACCGCGAGATGTGGATGCCGTGGGTGGCCAACCCCACGTCCCGCCCCTCAGTCCTGGTGGGGAGGGGCTGCCCCTTCAACTGTACCTACTGCTGTAACCATGCCCTGCGTAAGACGGCCCCGGGCACATACGTGCGCCTGCGCAGCCCGCGCAACGTAGTCCAGGAGTTGGAAGCCATGAAGGAGGCGCAGCCCGGCTTCGGCGAGGCGTACCTGGAGGTGGAGACCCTGGGGGTGAACCGGGAATGGGCCTTGGAGCTATGCTCTGAGTTGCGCGAGTTCAACGCGGGCCTGGAGTTTCCCATCACCTTCGGTTCCAACCTGCGGGTCACGCCCAACGCCGATTACGACGAGCTCTTCGCTGCCCTGGCGAGCGCCAATTTCCGCTTCCTGAACATCGGCTTGGAATCGGGGAGCGAGAGGATCCGCAGGGATGTCTTGAAACGGCGCTATTCCAACGATGACATCATAAGGACGGTCAAGACCGCCAGAAAGCACGGCTTGCAGATAGGCATCTACAACCTCATCGGCCTGCCGGGAGAGACCCCGCGCGATTTCCGCGAGACCACGCGGGTGAACCACACCTGCCAGCCGGACTGGTTTTTGCTGTCGGTTTTCTACCCCTATCCCGGTACGGAGCTCTCGGATAAGTGTTATGAGCTCGGTCTGCTGGACGGCCCCGCGGATCCCTACCTGGAGCGGCGGAGGCCGGTGCTCGACCTGCCGGGTTTCAGCAAGCGGCAGGTGGGGAGGAGGCGTGACTGGTTCCCCCTGCTCGTCTATCGCGGCCACCGTCCGATGAGGGAGTTATTGTGGCTGGTGGCCATGGCCAAGATATACTCGAACCGCAGGCTCGCGGATATGCACCGGCGTTTGATGGAGACGTACTACGCGAAGAAAGGCCGTAATTACGAGGACTCTCCCGAGATCCGGTTCGCCAGGGAGCGGGAGGCGGCGGGAGAGGGCGAGGCGGAGCAGGTGGACGCGGGCTTTGTGGCCGCGGGAAGGGACACGGAGGTATCCTAGAGGAGCGGGAGGCGTCCCTTTTGAGCATGCAGGGAGGCTCGAGGCGGATGGCGCAACACGTTCACCAGGTCCTCGAGGAGGAGATAAGGAGCATCGCCGGGTATTATATGGTCCTCGAGGAAGGCGTGTTAGAATGCAAGGACCGGGATCTACTCTACCTGGTGCAGATGGCGGCGATCGAGACGTCTTGTTGCGGCCGCGGAGGCATGGGATTCATCCTGGTCCCCGGCTATATCAACGCCTTAAAGACGCGGCAGAACGACGATGGACTATGGATTTCGGACGTGGACCGGGTGGACGATGAGGAGGACCGCAGGGAGATCACCAGGCTTCTGCTAGCCCGGCATCCGGGTTTCCAACAGGTAAATTTTGCATGAAAGTCGTCGCGATAACCACGGAGGCATTCCAGGTGTCTTCATAGATCAAAGGTCTGGCAACAGGCCCGAAGCAGTACCGGCTCATTTTTAAGCAATGCTAAAGGGAAGGGAGGAAGGACATGGTAGGTATCACCTCGTTCGGCGGCTACGTGCCTCGCTACCGCCTCAACCGCATGATCGTGTTCGGCAATATGGGGTGGTTGAACCCGGTGATCATCACCAACGCGCGGGGCGAGAAAGCCGTCGCCAACTTCGACGAGGACTCCATCACCATGGCCGTAGCCGCGGGGATGGACTGCCTGCGGGGAGTGGACCGCTCGACCATCGACGCTGTATATCTCGCCGCCACCACAGCCCCATACAAAGAGAGGCAGAACGCCAATATCGTGGCGGGGGCCCTGGGGGTGGGTGAAGAGATCCGCACGGCCGATTTCGCGGCGTCCTTAAAGTCGGGGACCACCGCGCTGCTCTCCGCCCTGGAGTTCGCCGCGGCCAACCAGGGTGCCAAGGCGGTTGTCTGCGCCGCCGATTGCCGCCTGGGCAAGATGGCGTCCACCCAGGAGATGGTCTTCGGTGACGGTGGCGGCGCTCTCATGGTGGGGGATGCGGACGTCATCGCCGAGTACAAGGGATGCTTCTCGGTCTCGCACGATTTCGTGGATCACATCAGGGGGACGAACACGAAGTACGACCGCATGTGGGAGGAACGCTGGATCCGCGACGTCGGCTACGGCGGGTTCATCCCCCAGGCGATCAACGGCCTGTGCGCGAAGTACGGCTTGAGCCCCACCGATTTCGACAAGGTCGTCTATCCGTGCTACTACGGGGGGGCGCGCAAGAAGATCAACGCCATGTTCGGCGAGGACCCGGCGAAGGTGCAGGACGACATGCTGGGCACGGTGGGTGACACCGGGTCCGCCCATCCCCTGCTGATGATGTCGGCCGCCCTGGAGACGGCGCAGCCGGGCCAGAAGATACTGCTGATCTCCTACGGCAGCGGCTGCGACGCCATGTGGTTCGAGGTCACCGATGCCGTCTCCAAGATGCAGGATGGCCGCGGCGCATCTCGTTGGCTGGCGAGGCGGGCCGACCTGGACAACTACCAGAAGTACCTGGTGTGGAGGGGAATGGCCCCGCCCGAGCTGGGCATCCGGGGTGAGACGGACAAGGAGACGCGCTGGACACTGGTGTGGCGCAACCACAAGCAGATCCTCGGGATGGTGGGCGGCAAGTGCAAGGCTTGCGGCACGCAGCAGTTCCCGGCGGGGCGCATGTGCGCCAATCCCGACTGCGGGGTGGTGGACCAGATGGAGGATGTCTACCTCGCCGACAAGGGAGGGACCATCTTCACCTACACCGGCGACATGCTGGCCGCCTCTTTGAATCCACCGGCCGCCTACGGCACGGTGTCGTTCAATGGAGGGGGAAGGACCGTGCTGGACTTCACCGACTGCGCCGTGGAGGACCTGGCGGTGGGTAACCCCGTTGACTTCAGCTTCCGTATAAAGTTCTACGATTCCAAGCGGGATATCACCAACTATTTCTGGAAGGCGATCCCCGCGGTCGAGGAGGTGAAGTGAGATGGCTGAGGGCATACGAGATAAGGTGACTATTCTAGGCATGGGATGCACCAAGTTCGGCGAGCGCTGGGATATGAGCGGTGGCGACCTCCTGGTGGAGTCCCTCACCGAGGCCCTGCAGGACGCGGGCATCGAGAAGAAGGATATCCAGGCCGCCTGGCTGGGGGTGCACATCGACGAGATAAACATCGGCAAGGGCGGCACTTATGCCAGCACCGCTATGCATCTGCCCTTCATCCCGGTCTCCAGGCTGGATAACTTCTGCGCCTCGGGGACGGAGGCCTTCCGTGGCGCCGTATACGGCGTGGCTTCGGGGGCATGCGATATTGCCCTGGCCATCGGGGTTGAGAAGCTCAAGGACACCGGTTACGGTGGGCTTCCCGACTCCCCGGCCTTCGGGCAGGACATGGTGATGATCGGGCCCAACGCTACTGCCCCGGGTATGTTCGCCCAGTTGGCCACGGCCTACGCCGCCAAGAACAATATCCCCATGGAGAGGGTCAAGGAGGCCATCACCCACGTCTCCTGGAAGAGCCACCAGAACGGTGCCAAGAACCCCCGCGCCCACCTCAGGAAGGCGGTTACCAAGGAACAGATCATGGGCTCGCCTATGATCGCCTATCCCCTGGGGCTCTTCGACTGCTGCGGCGTCTCCGACGGTTCTGCGGCGGCCATCGTGTGCACCCCGGAGATAGCCAAGAAGCTCAAGCCCAACGACCCCCTGGTCAAAGTAAAGGCCCTGCAGATCGCGGTGAGTTCCGGTGAGGAGGCCATGTACGACAAGTGGGACGGGGCAAGCGTCATGACCACCCGGGCGGCATCGAAGAGGGCCTACGAGGAGGCGGGGATCAAGGACCCGCGCACGGAGATCTCCATGATGGAGGTGCACGACTGCTTCTCCATCACCGAGCTCTGCACCATGGAGGACCTGTGGATATCGCCCGAGGGCGGAGCGCCCGAGGACATCCTCGGAGGCTTCTACGACCTGGACGGGCAGATACCCTGCCAGCCCGACGGCGGCTTGAAGTGCTTCGGGCACCCCATCGGCGCCTCGGGCATCCGCATGATCTTCGAGATGTACAATCAGCTGCTCGGGCGCTGGCCGGACGACCGGGCGGTGAAGGACCCCAAGTTCGGGCTCACCCATAACCTGGGCGGGGTCCCCAACAACAACGTGTGCTCCATCGCCATCTTCGGCGTGGACTGAGCGTTAACGCTTCGCATGTTTTGGAGCCGCCGGATGATCCGGCGGCTCCAAATAATCCACGGCTGCTGAACCGGGATGATACACATGCTTTCACCGCATAACGATCTCCCGCACAACTACTGGAGAGACAGCGGGTAATGGCCGAATTCTTCGACTGCCTCGAGCATCCAGCGCAGCCTCTGGACCGACATTCCATGATGGCTGTTGGTCGGGGCCACGATGTAGCCGCCGCCGCGCCCCGCGGCCTCGATAGACTGCCGGACCGCCTCGAATACCTCCTCGCGGCTTGCGTCAACGAGGATATGCGTGATGTCCATGTTGCCCAGCAGACAAAGCCGGTCGCCCACCATCTCCTTGGCCTTCGCCAGCTCGACCCCCGCGGTGGGTTCGAGCGCGTGCACCCCATCAAAGCCGCAGTCAGCGAACCAGTCGAGCAGTTGGTAGACGTTCCCGCATGAGTGGATAACTATCTTCATGCCCAGCCTGTGGGCTGTGTCCGTAATGCGACGGAAGCTCTCCCCGCACAACGACTCGAACTGCCGTGGATTGAGCATCGGGCCTGAGCGGTAAGCGAGGTCGTCGCCATATATCACACCGGGGATGCCGGCATCTGCCATCGCCTCGATTATCATGCAGTAAAGGTCGGTGTAAAACGCGATCATGCGGTCGATAAACTCCCTTTCCTTGCGCACCGCCACCACGAACCGCTCGAACCCCATGCATTCCCACGTATATCCGAATATGCCGTCGACGAAGCTGCCGAAGATGAATATCCTGTCGCCAAAATCCTTCTGGACCCTCGAGTAGAGGCGGTTGTTCTTCTCCGGCAGGCGCAGCAGGTCTTTCTTGGGCCAGGCACGCCAGTCGTCGGGGCCGGTGATGAGGCCACCCATGTACATGGGAGTGCCCAGGTTGCCCTTCCCGTCGAACGTTACTTGAAGACGCCGCCCGTTGATATCATGCATGTTCCTGGAATCGTCGAATCTCCACACGGCCGTGTATATTACCCATGCCGAATCGTATCCCATCGCAACCGCGGCAGCCGTGCGGTCGTATGTAAAAAACTCCATAGACTTTTCCATGGTGAATGGAGCAAGGGGGCCGGGCGCCAGGAAATCGAGCGCTCTTGCCGTGTGGCGGTTCTCGAAAAACCAACCGAGCGGGAGGGGCCTCTTGCCGAGCACCTCGTAGATGTTCGCGTACTCGAACATCATGC
>CAYHAT010000226.1:0-6238 GCA_964354675.1 uncultured Actinomycetota bacterium
CGATGACCTCCCACACGTCCAGCCCCATGCGCTCGCAGAGCATCCACAGCTCGTTCACCAGCGCGATGTTCACGCCGCGGAAGATGTTCTCCAGTATCTTGGCCATCTCCGCCACCTCGGGCGAGCTCACCCGTACCGTCTTGTCCACGAAACTGCCGTAGAAAGCCTCCGCCAGCTCGGCGCATCTCTCGCACATCCCACCGACCAGCTTGGGGGTGTTGGCGATGGTCCAGCGCACGTTACCCGGGTCCACCCTTTCGGGCGAATACGCCAGGAAGAAGTCCTTGCACAGCTCCAGGCCGGCCTCCTCGAAGAGAGGAGCGACCACCTCGCGCGTGGTGCCCGGGTAGGAGGTGGATTCCACTATGACCAGCTTGGGCCTGCCGCCCTCACGTAGCGCGTCCACTACCTGCCGGGTAGCCTCGCGGACGAAGCCAAGGTCGGGGTCGCGGGTCTTGGAGAGGGGTGTGGGCACGCATACGCATATCACGTCGCAGGAGGCGAGGGCGCCGGCATCGCCGGTCACCTCGAACTGCCCCGCCGCGAGCAACTCCTTGATCTTGCCCCCGTCCAACCCTTCGTAGAGCGCCTCTCCCCAGGCCAGCCTCTCCTTCTTCTCCTCGTTCTTTTCCAGGCCGATCACCCGGAAGCCGGCGTCCGCTGCCTGTATCGCCAGGGGTAGGCCGACATATCCCATGCCTACGATGCCTACCAGCGCGCTGCGGTCTTCTATGGACTCCTTGAGGCTCATGCCACCTCCCCATATCTCTCGGTTTGCGGTACCCTTTGCATCCATCCTTTGCCCGGTTTCCTATATGTTATCATTTGGGAGGTGATATCGCGCATGCTGATTTGATGTCCATCCCATGCGGGAAGAGTAACGGCAGGAGGTGCGCTCGTGGCCGGTGGTCCTACCTTAGATCCCGAGGAGGTCCTCCCCCGTATCCTTGATTTCATCCGCGGCAGGATAAAGGACGCGGGGAGATCGTGCCTGGTGGTGGGCCTTTCCGGCGGGCTGGACTCGGTCACCTCTGCCTGCCTGGCCGTGCGCGCCCTGGGAAGCGAGAACCTCACCGCCTTCCTCATGCCTTACAAGACCACCAGCCCGCAGAGCACCGATGACGCCCTGCTGGCAGCCACGGAGCTGGGCATAGCCCACGAGACCATAGACATCACGCCCATGGTGGACGCCTATTTCGAGCGCTTCCCCGAGGCGGACCACAAGCGCCGGGGCAACTTTATGGCACGTACGCGCATGGCGGTCCTCTACGACCAGTCCGCGGCGCGGGATGCCCTGGTGCTGGGCACCGGCAACCGCACTGAGTCTCTTCTGGGTTATACGACGCTATGGGGCGATATGGCCTGCGCCTTCACGCCACTGGGCGATCTCTACAAGACCCAGGTGAGGCAGCTGGCCGTGTACCTGGGTGTGCCACCGCGCATCATCGAGAAGCCGCCCAGCGCTGACCTCTGGCGGGGGCAGACGGACGAGGGGGAGATGGGCCTCACCTACGAAGATGTGGACCGGCTGCTGTACAACATGTTCGAACTGGGCATGGGCGACGACGGGCTGGAGGCCGAGGGCTTCTCCCGGGCGTTCATCCTGTTGGTGCGGGGCATGATAGAGTCCTCCTCCTTCAAGCGCTGCATGCCCCCATCCTGCGAATTATGATGGGGTCGTGTCTTCGATCTTCGGTTTTTTTGCACGAGAATCGAAAGGATCGCTGGCAGGCTGGAAAACCGAAGATCGAAGACACGACCCCATCTTCTATAATTGACCCATGGCGAAAAAGCTGAAGATCCTCGAGGTGTGCAACCTGGACCGCTTCGCGGCATCCCCCTACATGCTGCCGCTCTTCCGTGGGCTTGTAGAGCAAGGTCATCAAGTGCACGTGGCCTGCCGGTTGACCACTTTCGCCGACGTCCTGCGCGAGTCCGGCCTCGAGGTACACGACCTTCCCATCACCCGGCGCGTCACGCCTCTAGCCGACCTTAAGACATACGGCCGCCTGAAGTCCATCATCCGCGAGGGTGGATACGACCTGGTGCACACTCACAATCCCAAGGATGGGGTGCTGGGACGGGCTGCGGCCTGGAAGCTCGCCGTACCCGCGGTCGTGCATACCTGCAATGGTTTCTATTTCTCCTACCGCTCCTCCGGCTTCAAGAGATGGCTGGTCCTCGCAGCCGAGCGCTTCGCGGGCAAACGTTGCCACCTGGTCATCTTCGTCAACACCGACGACCTGGCCCTGGCGGCGGCGAAGAAGATCGTGGGCGCGCGCAAGGCCAGGCTCATCTATAACGGGGTGGACCGGGAGCGCTTCCACCCCGGCGAAGACGATGTATTGAGGGGCGAACTCGGCATACCCTCGGGAGCGGCGGTACTCGGGTACATCGGGGAGATCAAGCGGGAGAGGAACCTGGACGTACTCGTGCAGGCCGCCGCCCGCCTGCTGCCCGCGCAACCCGACATGTACCTGGTCCTGGTGGGCGACTCCTCCATGGAACCGCGGGAGCCGGGGCGCCTCGAGAGGCTCGCCTCCCAGTTGGAGCCGGGCCTCGCGGGGCGGCTCGTCTTCACCGGGTACCGCTTCGACCCCGAGCGCTTCTACCGCATCTTCGACGTGTACGTACTGCCATCCACCCGCGAGGGCTTCGGCGTGACCCTCATCGAAGCCATGGCCACGGGGGTCCCGGTCGTCGCCAGCCGCGTGCGCGGCCCGCGGGAGATAATCGAAGACGGGCTTGACGGCATCCTGGTGAATGACCGTGATCCCGCGGAACTGGCCGATGCCGTATCCTTCTACCTGGAGGCCCCCGGGGCGGTGAGCAACTACACGCAGCGGGCGCGCGAAAAGGTGGCGCGCGAGTTCGACCACGCGCTCATGCGCTCGAAACTCTACGACGAATACCATCGCCTCACATCGTGAGGTGCTTCAACGTGTACGTTGCGAGTTTGGCCCCAGGCATGTTGCGAGGAGAGAAGCGACGCTGCAACCTCCCGTTACCACAAACGGGCCTCTCTTATGATATCAGCCTCGGACATGGTTCCGGGGCTGACTCACTGGCCTTTGATCCCCTAGCCTCTGCTTAACCGCTTCTCTGCAACAGGTAAAAGCTCTTTATCTCCCGTTCGCCACCCGCAGCGGAATATCTCTTCCTGATGAACACCCTGTTCTTGTCCGCGGCAAGGTCGGAATATCTTCGCTCCCCCGACCCCTTCTCCGGCTCCACGCTGACGAACCGGAAACCGTTTGCAGGGAGTTCGGCAGTGATCCTTCCCGCCAGGAAGTCCCGGAAGGCCAGGAAGATGGTACGGGCGATGGATGTGTCCCTGGTCTGAAACAAGTGTATGCATTTCATCACCAGGTAGGTGAGCAAGAACTTCAGGGACATCATCCTGAACTTCAAGGCCACCCGGTTGGGATTCCTGAAGATAAACAACAGATGATTGCGCACGGTGAAATATACGGTCGGATTGTAGAAGAGGGATATTTTTCTGAAAGGATGAAAATACAGGCAATCATGCACCATCCCCACCCTCATCTTCATGGTGTTTGCTCTGGCTACGTAGTCCAGGTCTTCCATGTTCAAGAAGTAATCCGGGTTGATAAAACCCAGTTTCTGGATGGCCTGCCTGGAAAGGGTCAGATAATGGATCAATCCATAAAATGCCAATGTCCTGTCTTCATCCGCCCTGTTCTTGTCATCTACATTCGTGGGTAAGACAAGCTCATATCTCTGCAGCGCCTCCAGCAACAAGGAGATGCCCTCCCCGCTTATAAGCTCAGCATCGTTGTCGGACAACAGGAAATATTCGTATCCGTTGTCGAAGCAGGCTTTCTGGCCGGCATAGATAGCCCCAGAACCCCCCACATTGTGCTTAAGGACCATGTAATACAGGTCGTTGAACCCCTGCTCCCTTACTTTTTCCATGACGTACTCATGATCGTATCCGCAATTGTCCACCAGTATGACATCGTAATACGTCTGCCTGTTCGTAGCTATCAAAGAGAGGATGGTCCTTGCCGTGACTTCCTTGCTGCGATATGAGGGGAATATGACGCAAGTCTTGTTTTTTCCAGCGATGGTGCTTTCCAGCACTTCTATAGGATAGTTGAGCATCTGCTGATCCTCACTGGCAGAATACGTTTTTCCTCAACCGATAATTTCCCATATTTATTGTGTGCTGAGGAAGAGTTTGACGGCGGCGGTGCGCGAGCTCACGCCCAGCTTGCGGAAGATCCCCGACACCACCTTCTCCACCGTCTTGGGAGACACGAACAGGCGGGATGCTATCTCCTTGTTGCTGAGCCCCTCGCTCATCAGCGAGAGCACATCGTACTCGCGTGAGGTCAGGTCGCCCAAAGGCGACTCGGCCTGGCGGTCTCGCGTCTTCTCCTTGAAAGAGGTGACGATCATGTCCAGGACCTGCGGGCTGAAGGTCTTCTCGCCCTCGTTCGCCTTGCGGATGGCGCTCACCAACTCGGAGCTGGCCACCTTTTTCAGCAGGTAGCCGTCGGCCCCCACCTGCAGAGCCCGGTTGATATATTCGTATTCCTCGTACATGGAGAGCATGATCACCTTCATCAGTGGATATGATGACTTGAGCTGACGGCACACCTCGATGCCGGACATCCCGGGTAGCTTGATGTCCAGCACCACCACGTCCGGGACGAGCGCCGCCGCTTTCTCCAGGCACTCGCTCCCGTCCTCAGCCTCGCCGACCACGGCTATGCCGGGTTGCTTCTCGATGAGGGATGCCAGCCCTTCCCTGAGGATAGCGTGGTCATCCGCGAGCAGGACGCGTATCCTCTCCTGCGCTTTATCGGGCATCGCTGATCTCCCTCATCGATCGATAGATCTTGTGCCGCTAGTCACAGGCCTGCGGCCCTATGTTAACGTCAGATCAAGGATAACCGCAATCGCAGGATTTTTCATTCAATCCGTTACGGTCGGTCGATCGGATTATTGCGGCTGGACGAGGTGCGTCCGGCCCTTACGTGGGCAGGTGGATGGTCACGGTCACGCCGATGGCGCAAGGGAGAAAGTTGAAGGTGCCACCTATCTGCTCCGCACGCTCGCGTATGTTCAACAGTCCCAGGTGCACTGCGCCATCATCCGCTGTGGGTAACTCGAAGCCCCGGCCGTCATCGCTTACCACCAGGTCGATGCCGCCGGCGTCGCGGCTGAAATAGACCATGGCCTCCCGCGCATCGGAGTGCTTGATGATGTTGGAGAGCGCCTCCTGCACGATGCGGTAGAGGTTTATCTTCACCTCGCCCGGCAGGTCCCCCTCCTCACCGCTCGCCATGAACGCGAGCTCGAAGGGGTGATCGGCGTTTACCCTGCGCACCAGGTTACGCAGCGCCTCGGTGAGCCCCAGGTCGTCCAGCACCGGCGGGTGCAGTGAGGCCGAGAGGTCGTGCAGCTGCTTGAGCACCGACGAGATGGAGGATGACGCCGACTCGACGAGCCTGCGCACGCTCTCCGTCGCCCCCTCCTCGCTCAAGGCCATCTCCAGGTTCACCAGCGCGCTGGTCAGGTTCTGCCCGGTATCGTCGTGGAGGTCCCGGGCCACGGCCGCTTTCTCCCTCTCCTGTATGTCGAGGATGGATTGGAAGAGCGCCTTGAGCTCGATGTTCTTCCACCAGAGCTCCCGCGTGAGGTCGGTGTTCTCCTTCATCTGGGCCGAAAGGAGGTACTGCTTGAAGCTCGATTCCGTCACCACCTGGGCGATGGCGTTGACCACGGAGAGGAGGAACTCGACCTCCTCGATGTTCACGTTGCGCACCTGCTGCAGGGAGGCGAGCAGCGGCTCGGGATCGACGTTCAGCTCCTCGGCCAACCTGCGGTATTTTTCAAGGTCGGGGGGTTCCATGAGGGAGGCGTCCCCGCTGATCATCCCCACCATCTCCCCGCCCAGTATGAGGGGGGCGTCGAAGCAGATGAAGCCGGCGTGGCAGACACGCACCTTCGGCCCCATGGCCTCCTTCAGCTCCGCCAGGCCGCCGATGGCGGAGTTATAGCAGCGCATCACCCCCTCCAGGGAATCGATGATGAGCTGACAGTGCTCGCCGCCGGTGGCGCTGACCACTACCGGCATGCTGTTCATGTCGAGGACCCACAAGCGCACCCCGGTTATGAGGGCCAGCTCATCCACCAACTCCTGCAGGTACTCGACGTCCAGGATCTCCGTGAAGGCGATCTCCCTCAACTGCAGCGGGCTTATGAGCTC
>CAYHAT010000227.1:0-6235 GCA_964354675.1 uncultured Actinomycetota bacterium
GTCCGGTTGGGTATTGTAGGAAAAGGCGTAGGCGCCGGTGCTCGATACCAGCAGCACCATCAGGACCACGAGGCCGATGACCAGAACGTGACGCAGCAAGGCAGGGTTGCGGTAAACGCGCTTTGCGGCGGCGGGCGCTTTAGCCTCGTGGTAAGCCTCCGCCCTCGCCCAAACGCGCTGCATGCCGTAGTCCTTGAGGCGGCTGGATGCGCCGGGGGTCGCTACTTCCGCCAGGAAGGAGACCGTGGCAGCTTCCAACGCCTCATTTCTGTCCCGTCTCATTATCGCCATCACTTCCAGCCTTGTTCCTCGAGCATCTTTCCCAGGCGGCGCAGGGCGCGGTGCTGCAGGGCATTGACCGCTCCCTCGCTCCTGCCCAGGGCTTTTGCCACCTCGGCGTTGCTCATATCCGCGAAAAACTTCATCACAATCACCTGTCTCTGGTTGGAGGGCAGCCCCTCCAAGGACCCTCTCAAAGCACGTGCCTTTTCCTCATCCTCCAGGCCCTCCGGCGTCGGCGATGCCCCATCCTTAAGGTCCTCCTTCAGTTCTTCCTGGCCCCTTCTGCCCCGCCTGCGCTGGTGGTCCACCAGCAGGTTATGGGCGATTCTGAAGGCCCATGCCTTGAAGGGGCCGCGCCCAGCGTCGTAGCCGCCGATATTCACCAGGCACTTGAGGAAAACCTCCTCGGCAAGGTCTTCCGCATCTTCCCTGGACCCTGTGTTCCAGTAGAGATACCTGTATATGGGATCCACCAGCGTGCCATATATCTCCGCGAAGGCGTCCCTATCGCCGTCGGCAGTCCGTTGTGCCAGTTCCTCCAGGGGCGTCAATTACCCTGCCTTTCCTCTTACCTATACATACGTTTAAAGGTTCCCATATGAACGGCCGTATAGCCATGATATCTACGGTAGACGCATGACCATCATCATGCTGCCGGTGCTCGAGCGTGGTCCGCTGCCCAGGCGCCCGTCATCATATATATACGTCATGCCACATCACCCCTTAAGGCTCTTCGCTCGTACGGTTTGAAAGTACCGCGTATATGGCGGCGGCCGGGAGCGTAATAAGGTTTGAAAGCATCGAAAAAAGAGGAGGTGAGATGATTTGAAGAACAAGGGAGCGATAATTGCGGTGGCTGCCGTAGCCTTGGTGCTGCTGGTGTCGGCGGGTATAGCCATAGCCGCCGGGGTGTCCGGTGACGGTGCCTGCCCGGCGGGTGATACACAAGAGGGTTATGGGGCCACCCGCGCTGCCGGGGACGCCTATTCCTTCGGCTGCCGCAATGGTGGCGAGGAGGATCGTATCCGCGGCATGAACTGCGCCGGCGGGGAAAACGGCGCATGCGAGGGTGATTGCGAGCAGGACAGGCTGCGCGAGTGCGACGGTGAGTGCGACGGTGCGCAGAGCCAGAACCAGAACCAGAACGGTTATGGCAACCAGCCGGCGGAGGAAACCGCCGGGGCGGGCCTGCAGGCTGACACGGCGGCGCGTAACGGAGCGTGCACCGGTGACTGCGACCGCGACCAGGACAGGCTGCGTGACGAATCCTGCGACGGCACCTGTAAAGGCGTGGGTGATGGCACCTGCGATGGCACGTGCGACGGCGACGGGACGCAGGGCCAGAACCGCAACGGCAGCTAGGCTGCGCATGAGGGCGTGGATATCGCCCTTCAAGACAGGGTGAAAAGCGCTCTCCATCAGAGCGGCGAGGAGGTCCTCGACAGGAGGAGGACCATCCCAGGGACGTCAGAAGGGCTCCTACCGGAGCCCTTTCCTTGTTGTCCGGCACGGCGCGCGGTGATAGAATTTCCTTGCTTTGCGCAGGGAGACAGGAGCGAGGAAAGGAGTGAGGCCATGGTCGATCACAAGTGGATCGGTAAAGCATACGGTCCGATAAAGTACGAGATCGGTCGGGAGAAGATGAGGGAGTACGCCTCCGCCGCCAAGGACGGGCGCCCCATCTATCACGACGAGGAGTTCGCCGCGACCACGCAGTACGGCGACATCATCGGCATGCCCAACTTCGCCGCCGTTTACGGGCTGCGCGGTGCGGGGATGGTCCTCCTGGACCAGGAGGTCAAGCTCAACCTGGCCATGCTGGTGCACGGCGCCCAGGAGTTCGAGTGGTTCGGAGTGGTCAAGCCCAATGACGTGATCATGGAGACGGGGAAGATCGCGGACATCTACGAGAAGGGCAACCTGGACTTCGTCGTCTACGAGGGAGAGGCCATGAACCAGGACGATGAGCTGGTATGCCGCTCCCGGGCCACCTTCATCATCCGGGGAGGTTGATAACCATGGCGGAACTCTGCAACCTCAAGTACGACGATATCGCAGTAGGGCAGGATATCCCGTCCTTCACCCACAAGTTCGACCGCATGGACGCGGTCATCTACGCCGGGGCCGGCGGCGACTTCAACCCCATCCATACCAATCCCTTCTTCGCCAAGGACGTGGCCATGCTCCCCGACGTCATCGCGCACGGGCTCTTCAACATGGCCCTGTTGGGCAAGACGGTCGTGGACTGGATCGGCGACCCCGGCTATCTCAAGAAGCTCTCCTGCCAGTTCCGCGGCATGGTCATCCCCGAGCAGGCGGTGATCTTCAAGGGAAAGGTGCGGGAGAAGCTGGAGGGCAACCTGGTGGTCCTGGACGTGTGGGCCGAAAAGGATGACGGGAGCGAAGTGCTCAAGGGGGGAGAGGCCACCGTCTACCTCCCCTGATCCACCTGGGGTCAGCCGTACAATCGATAAGGATAAGACGGGTATCAGGCCTGGACAATCGGAATCGTTAAGGCGACTGACCCACTGGAAATGATTGTCCAGGGGCTGACACGCCATGGAATAGAGTTCAGGCGTTCAAGTAAGAACAATTGGCCGCTTACCGGACACCGATAGCGAATGATATGAAAGGGGCGCGTTCACCGCGCCCCTTTCTTCGAAGCCTCATTGTCGTTAATTTATCTCAAACGAGATCGCCATGTCGCATTGTCCCTCGCTGACCGAGAATAGTGCGCGAGGCCTTTCATCAAGCCTTGGGGTCAGCCCTCCACATTCCACATAAACCAGAAAAGGCCCTGCTTGCCACATATCGCTTAGCGTCTTATGTGGAATGTGGAGGGCTGACCCCCGGCTTGAATCCATGCAATCTCCTATTCTCGGTCAGCTTTGCTCCTCGCGACAAGCTTCAGACATCAGACCGTTTACGCATACAGCCCCATGGATACGGCGATGACCTCTCGCATGATCTCGTCCGTGCCGCCGCCGATGCGCCCCAGGCGCGCGTCCCGCCAGGCCCTCTGGGCGGGATATTCCATCATGTAACCGTAACCACCCATGAACTGCATGGTCTCGTCGGCCACCTCGAAGGCCACCTGCGCGCCCAACAGCTTGGCCATGGAGATCTCCGCTACCGGGTACTCGCCCTGGTCGACTTTCCAGGCGGTGACATACGCCAGTGACTGTACGGCCTCGACCTTGGAAGCCAGGTCCGCGATCCTATGGGCGATGGCCTGGTTCTTGCAGATGGGCTTTCCGAACTGCACCCTTTCCTTGGTGTAACCGATGGCCGCTTCCAGGCAGAGCTTCGCTCCTGCGATGGCGGCCACGGCGCCGATGAGGCGCTCGCCCTGGAGCTCCCACATGATGTTGTAGAAGCCCCGTCCCTCCTCGCCCATCATGGCGTCCTCGGGGAGCATCATGTCCTCGAAGAAGATCTCGGCGGTATCGGAGCTGCGCATCCCCACCTTGTCCAGCTTACGGTTTACCACGAACCCCGGGGTGTTCGTGTCCACCAGGAACATGCTCATGCCCCGGTAGCCCTTTACTTTTTCCGTGCGGGCGAGGAGGGTCATGAAATCAGCCCGGTAGCCGTTGGTGATGAAGATCTTGTTGCCGTTGACCCTCCAGCCCCCGTTCACCTTCTCGGCGAAGGTGCTGACGCTGGCGACGTCGGAACCGGCGCCGGGCTCGGTGATGCCCAGGCAGGCGATCTTGTCTCCGCCGATGGCTGGCACCAGGTACTTCTGCTTCTGCTCCTCGCTGCCGAATTTCAGGATGGGTGGAGTGGCCATGCCCACCTGCACCAGGACGGCCATGTTCAAGCTCCCGGCTCCGCAGCGGGACAGCTCCTCGGCCAGGACCACGTTGGTGAAGTAGTCTCCACCCCCGCCGCCGTACTCCTCCGGGTAATGCAGGCCCAGGAAACCCAGTTCCCCCAGGCGCTTGAAGACCTCGTCCGGAAAGCCCTGTTGCTCCTCCCACTCATCCGCATGGGGGGCCAGCTCCTTCTCCACGAACTCGCGCAGGCTCGTGCGCAGCATCTCGTGTTCCTCGGTGAAAAACAGACTCGGTGCCATTCCCTGCTCCTTTCGCCGGACAGATTATTAACCTGCACTTAACATTTGGGGAACAATAATAAGATAACCTCAACCCGCCCCGATTACAAGCTCCCTCACACCTGGGGTCGGCCTGTGGAGTCCCCGGACTCCGAGAAAGTTTAGAACCCGACACAGTCGCGCTCCATACCCACTGCACAGCCTATGCATGCCACCTTGCGCAAGGTATCAGCCTCCGGCTTCAGTTGATATATAATCAGGCAGAGATGGTTCGAAGATCCCGCAGTATTTGGAAGGAAGGGGAGGAGGATGCTGTATTTCGAGGATTTCAAAGTCGGTGACATGTATGTGAGCCGGGGACGCACCATCACCGAGGCGGACATCGTCAATTTCGCGGCCTTCAGCGGGGACTGGTACCCGTTGCATGTGGACAAGGAGTATGCCGCCAAGAGCCCCTTCGGCGAGAGGATAGCCCACGGCATGCTCGTGCTATCCGCCGCTTCCGGCCTCATGCCGTTAACCGATTACGCTATCGTTGCTTTCTACGGCATGGACCGTGTGCGTTTCGTCGGACCGACCAAGATCGGAGACACCATCCACGTGGAGGCGGAGGTGACGGAGAAGAAGGAGAAAGGGGAGCTCGGTGGAGTCGTCGCCTTCCAGCAGAAGATCAAGGACCAGCGGGGTGACGAGAAAGCCGTAGCCACCTTCAAGATCTTCATGGCGACGAAAGGTTAGTCGGGCAACATTTCGTGCAGTCCAGGCATGAGCATATGGGCGGATGCTGCAGGAGCAGAAAGGGGATTCCGGCATGAGTAAGAGAACCCGGGCCGCCGGCATAGCGGCCGCAGCGGGGATGCTGGGTTGGGCCGCTTACAGTTACAGGTTGATGAACAAACCCATCCCCCCCGACGCGGAGATAGAGGCATACACCAAGTCGTTATTGGAAAAGGTTGGACTGGGAGAGCTTTACGGCACATGGCAAGAAGATGTGCTTCAGGTCGATGGGAGGGAGCTGCACCTCTATCATTTCACCGCGGATCCGGGCGATCCGGTGATGGTCTTCATCCCCGGCACCAGTGTCTATGCACTCCTTTACACCGAGTTCATGTACAAACTGAGCCGGGAAGGCTTCAACGTCATCGGCTTCGACCCGCGTGGCCACGGTAAGAGCAGTGGAAAGCGGGGGAGCTATACCCTGGGCGAGCTGGTGGAAGACGCCCGTGCGGTGATCGACCACGCCGTGAGCGTGTACGGCGACAAGGTAGCGGTGTCGGGTTCCAGCCAGGGCGGCATGGTCGCTTTCTACTGCGCGGCGGCGGAGCCGCGCCTGAAGGCCGCCGTTTGCCACAACGTCATCGCCCCCGATGAGCCCGGCAACGAACGCATGACCCGCTGGCCAGCCCTTTACCGCCCGGCGGTGCCCCTGCTTCCCATGTTGCAGCCGCTGATGAGGTCGCCCATAGGTGACCTGAGGACTCCCGTGTCGGCTTACCTCGACCTCAAGGCTGAGACCAGCCGGCTCTTTCCTGACGTCGCCACGTTCCTGAAGACGGACCCACTGGTGGTGGGCGCAGTGAGCCTTGCCGCCCTGACCTCGTTGCCCACCACCCCCCTGGCCGTAAGGGTAGAGGAGATCGAGACCCCCATCATGGTCATCCATGCCGGCCGCGACGACATCTTCCCCGAGGACTACGTGCGCCGTGTCTACGACCGCCTGACCTGCGAGAAAAAGTTCCTCTACCTACCTGATGCCCCGCACCTGGTGATGACCGATTACGTGGATGACATCATCCCTCCGGTATCCGCCTGGCTCAAGGAGCGGATGGGGTAGGGCTTCGCAGTTATGTATGGTTCTTCTCCGAGAAGTGTGGGAGGGGTGTGATAATGGTAAGT
>CAYHAT010000228.1:0-6235 GCA_964354675.1 uncultured Actinomycetota bacterium
CATCCTAAAACCGGTAGGGCAATCCGAAGACGCGGAACAGGATGTTGGCCAGCCCCCCTACGGTATTCGACAGCATGAAGCCGAAGAACATCACCAGTACCAGAACGATCATAAAACCGAAGGGCTCGATTGAAGAATAGACGCGCTTGGCATCCCCGCGCAGAAAATATCCCACCACCCGCGAACCGTCCAGAGGCGGGATGGGGATGAGGTTGAAGACAAACAGTAGAATGTTTATATAGGCGATAGTGATCAGGGTGAATACCGCCTTATCCAGGGTAGTCCCGCCCTTGAGATTGTTCAAGATGCCGGCAATGCCGACAAAGACCACCCCTAGGACCAGGTTGGAAAGGGGGCCGGCCAGGGAGACCCAGATGATAGCGCGCGGCTTGCGGAAGAGGAAGGGGTTGATGGGCACGGGCTTGGCGTATCCGATGATGAAGCTGCCGTAGCCCATGAGGCTGAGGAGGAAGAGCATCCCGGGCAGGATGATGGTTCCGAAGGGGTCGATGTGTGCCAGCGGGTCGAGGGTCAACCTTCCCGCCCGCTTGGCGGTGGTGTCACCCATGCGGTAGGCCACGTAGCCGTGCATGTACTCATGGACGATGACCCCGATTATCAGGCCCACCAGCATGTATATGGCTCTTTCCCAGTCACTCACTATGCGATCGACCTCTCTGCGCCTTTTTTACCAGCCTGCGCGCCAGCTTTAGCTCATCCTCGCGGCCTTTCACCTTGCCGTCCAGCTTATCCGCTCTCACCCTCGCCAGTATCTCGGCGTATGCCCGGGAAGGTTTCAGTCCCAGGTCGGCAAGATCGCGGCCGCTTATTTCGGTTGTCATGTTCTTCCATCTCTTGAGATAGGACATGACGAGCTTGCGGGGTCCCGGTCCGCCCAGCACATAGAGATATGCTAAGGCCTCTCCGACAAGCGGGTCAAGGAAATCCACCACCCGGCTGGGAGAGGGCTCCTCCGTACTGAATATCTTTATTATCTCCGGGACACGGCGCAGGCATTGCAGAACGGCATCCGCGTCCTCGCGCTTGAAGCGCATCTGGTGGCACCATTTCTCCGCCTCCTGCAGAGGCAGGTCTTCGAGCATGGCCGCTAAAGAAGGTATCCACTTCTTCGCGCCTTCACCCACCAGTCTCAGCGCCTCATCGCTATGGCGCGCGAGCAGGCGGTAGCGTCCTCGCATGGCCGGGCTCACGGCCAGGTCGGGATGGAGGGTGCGCAGCGCTCCCAGGCCTTCCAGGCGTTCCACCGCCTTTAACGGCAGTGGGCAGGGCTCGGAGAATATGTCTATCAACTCGTCACGCACCCTCGCGTTGGTGAGCTTGCCCACGATCTCCATCTCCACCGCCCGCCTCGCCAGTATCTCCGTCTGCAGTTCGAGCTGAAACCCGTAGCGCTGCTCAAAGCGCACCGCACGGAAGATGCGCGTGGGATCCTCGACAAAGCTCAGGTTGTGCAGGATGCGCACGTGGCGTCGCTCCAGGTCGCGCAGTCCACCGAAATAGTCCAGCAACTCACCGAAACGCTCGCCGGTGAGGGCTATGGCCATGGCATTGATGGTGAAGTCGCGGCGGTAGAGGTCCTGCCTTATCGAGGACACCTCGACCGTGGGCAGGGCGGCGGGGTATTCATAGAACTCGGTGCGGGCGGTGGCCACGTCGATCCTGCGCCCGGTGGGAAGGATGACCACCGCGGTACCGAACTTACGGTGGCTCCGCACCCTTCCTTTCAGCTCGCGGGTGAGCAGGCGGGCGAACTCGATACCCTCCCCTTCCACCACGATATCCAGGTCGAGGTTGGGAACACCGAGTAGTAGATCCCGCACCACGCCGCCCACCAGGAACACACTGTATATATCACTGCCCGCCATGTGGGATATGGTGCGCAGCAATGCCTGGACGTCGCCGGGCAGCGCCTGCTGCATCATCTCCAGTATCTCCGCCCGTGTATAACCGGCCACCCTGCCGGGAGGTGCGAATCCCCGCAGGTAATCCGAGCCGTGCAGGGCGCGTATTACGTCCTTGCGGGTTACGATGCCCACCACCTCCCCCTCCCTGACCACCGGTACGCGCCCGATGGCGTTCACGGTCATCAATGCCTGGATCTCCTGCAGGGAAGCCCCTAAGTCCACGGCGATGAGGTTGCGCGACATGAAGCCCTTGACCGGCGCATGTCCCAGCCCATGATGCCCGGCCTTGTCCAGGTCCTTGCGGGAGATGATCCCCACCAGCGACCCTGTCTTATCTACAACCGGGAAGGCGGTATGGCCGGTGCGCTCCATGCGCCGCGAGGCCTCGGTTATGGGGGTGTCCTCGCCGATGGTCTTCACGGGGCCGCTCATTATCTCACCCGCCGTTACCAGCGGCCGCACCCTTTCCTCCAGCAGCTCGAGGAGAGTCGCCTCCGCCCGACGCAGGGCATAGCCCTTCATCACCGCCGAGCCGGCCTTGGTGTGTCCCCCTCCCCCCAGGCCGGAGAGCACCTCGTCCACGTCCACCTGGTTCAGCCGGGAGAGACCCACCACCACTACCCTGCCGTGCATCTGGGACAGCGTGAAGAGCACATCCAGGTTCTCCAGCTCCGCCAATTTACCGGCGATGAGCGAGGCGCCCTCCACGTACTCGTCCATCTTGGCTTTGGCCACCGCCACCAGGACCCCGCGCATACGGTGTAGCTCCAGGCTGGACAGCAGCTTCTTCATCAACTCGTGTTGAGGGGTGGTCAGCGGCGGGCCCAGGAAGTGCATGATCACATTGAGGTTGGCCCCTTCGCGCATGAGGTAGGAGAGCGCTTCCGCGTCCTCGTAGGTGGTCCCGGCAAAGGTCAGCGAGCCGGTGTCCTCGTGGATCCCCAGGGCGAACAGTGTGGCCTCGAAGGGGGTGATGGGTATGCCCTTGCGCCGGATGATCTTCAGTAGCACGGTGGTTGTGGAGCCCAGGAGCTCGCCGTAGTCCTTGACGCCTGCCATGTCCTGCGGAGACGGGGGGTGGTGGTCGTAGACGAAAACCTCGACCCCGGCACGGCCCGGCACGCCTCGCAACTCCCCCAACCTATCGGCGATGCGGTTGTCCACCACGATAAGGCGGGCAACGGCCTCGGCATCCAGGGCCCTCGGCTCCATGAACTCAAGCACGTCGCCGTGGAGAGTGATGAACTCGCGCACGTTGCGGTTCACGGCGCCCGCGAAGACCATCACCGCCTCGGGATAGAGCTTCTTCGCGGCGACCATGGAAGCCAGAGCATCGAAGTCCACATTCACGTGTCCCAGTATCACGTCCATCGCGGCCTACCCCTGACGTCCTTTATCAAATCATCCCCGTTTTTCCACTCATCTCAAGCCCCGGTCTTCTAAAACATCCCTGTGATTATAATGCGGCTTGCAGTGGTGGACATGGTGCCAGTTCCGTATCCGTCTTCGCTTTCCCGGTCATCCACTTGGCTGTAGAAGCAGGCGGTCCATGAGCCCGGCTGTCGCCGTGGCGGTTCAGCCGACCTTCAGGCCCATGTCCCCCAGTGCCGACGCTATGGCCTCGATGTAGCCGAGCCCCTGCTCCGGCTGGATGGTGCCCTCGCCGTCCCGGGAGACGGAAACCAGGTGGTCCACGGCCCTCCGCAGTTCCTCCGCATCGCTGAAGATGTCGTAGAGCAGGTCAACCCTCTGCAACAGTTCGCCTCCACCCAGTCCGGCCAGGCCCAGCGCTTCCTCCAGCATCTGCAGGGCCTCGAAAGCCGCCGCCGGGATATCCCTGTCCTCTTCGAGTTGGAGCACCGTCCCCCACAGCAAGTGGAAACGCATCCTGACCTCGGTGTTTTTCGCGTTCAGCAGGTGCAGTTCCATGAGGTCGCGGGCGAAGCGGGTGGCCATGGTAGCGAATCTGTCGGCCTGCTCGATCTCCTTCTCGATGTCTTCATCATCAAAGGATCCCTCTTCCTGGAACGCCTCCTGGCTCTTGCGCAACTCCTCCAGGTCCTCCTCCAGGCGGGGGATGAGTTCGAGTGGTTCATCGCCCCATACCCCGGCCCCCCAGCTGGCGAGGAGGCGGCGGGCGTCGTTGATCATCTCCAGGCTGATCACCGCGTCCAGTTCGTCGTCTGATCGTATGAGTTCCTGAACGTCTTCCCGGGGATGCAGGATCTTCTTGATCTCCCTGCTCCTGACCATGAACGGGCTGAAAGGCCTCTCGAGCGCGGTTCTCTGCTCCCCCAGGAGCTCTCCCAGGCACTCGACGGTGCGGTAGAGTGAGCTCATCGCTCTCTCCAGGGCCTGCCCCACTGCGGCATCTGCGAGGAGTGCGTCGACGGCCCCCCAATCCTTCTCCAACTCGCCTTCACCGCTCTGGGCGAGGGCCTGTATCTTCTCCCTGACTTTGTCTTTCACCCCGGCGGGCACTCTCGCCTGTTTGAGCAGGTCGCCCAGCCATCCGTCGCCAAAGAAAAGGTCGTCCATACGCCTTTCACCTTTCTCGTCGGCTCTCCAGGTTATTCTATCATTCGCCCCGACCCTTTACTTGGCCTTCCCGCAGGGGATTGCCATATGGTTCTCAGGTAGGGATGATTTCAAGGCTTGAGCTGCATTATTTTGAGTGGTATAAGACGGAGAGATAAGTTGAAGGGACGGTATTAAGCTTATTCGGATCAGCGACGAAAGCATTATGGGACGGGGCCTTGCTCCGTCGCGATGAGGTGGGACTAGCTCCGACAAATCCGTTTACATGTGAAAGGCAGCTATGATGGTAGAAAAGACGTTCAAGTGGCTGGCGTCCGCCAGCGAAAAAAGGCCTTGGATAGTGATAGCGGTCCTCCTCCTGGTGACCGTGCTGGCCTTCGTGGGCATGACGCGCCTGCGCCAGGAATACGGCTACAAGATGATGCTCCCCAAGGGCGTGGAGTCGGTGCAGACCATGGAGGAGCAGGAAGACGTCTTCGGGGGTGTCACAGAGGAAACGGTGCTGCTCGAGGCGGACGACGTGTTGCGGGGTGACATCCTGCGCAAGGTGGCCGGATATGCTGACTACCTGGCAGGAAAGCCCGAAATGATAGGCTACTTTATCACCGAGGTGATAACCCCCTTGGACGGCATGTTCCTTCTCGCCGAGGTGAACGGTGAGCTCGTGCCGGCCGATATCGCGGGCGGTGAGCTCATACCCGCGACCGTCCCGGTGCCCCTGACCTCCGAGGTCGACGAGTTGAGCGACGAGCAACTGGAGCAACAGGCTATCTGGAACCTCGATTTCTCCGCCCTGCAGGCCCAGAAGGCCGGCATGCCGGGAGGAGGCTCGCGTTACATCTCTCCGGGCCGTGAGGCTTTGCTCGCAACGGGCAGGCTGGACCCTGACCTGGACACCAAGGAACAGATCAGACTGGCGACGCCTTTCGAGGATTACACCCACGAATATTTCGCGGGTCTGACCGGGACTGAGACCTCCGTGACCGGCTACGCCTCTCAGAACAAGGACTCCAACGAGAAGACCATGAAGGATACCAGTTTCCTGTTTGTGCTGGCCCTGGTGTTTATCATTATCGTACTCTTCATCACCTTCCGCAGGATATCGGACATCCTCCTCACGCTTCTGGTGATCATACTCACCATCATCTGGGTTTTCGGCCTGTCCGGATGGCTTGGATTCCCTTTCAGTTACAACAGCTCGGGCATCATGCCTCTGATGCTGGGCATTGACATCGCCTATGCCATACACGTCCTTACCCGCTATTATGAAGAACGCCGTAAAGGCGGCGACCCGCACCAGTCCGCCGTGACATCTGTGGTCACGGTGGGGGTGGCCGTCTTCCTCACCGCCGCAACCACCGCCTTTGGCTTCGCCTCCTTCGGTATCTCCAACATGCCGCCCATCCAGCAGTTCGGAGCCCTCTGTGTGGCGGGAGTGGTTTTCGCATTCATACTCGCGGTAACCCTGCTGCCGGCGTCATTGGTATTGCGCGACCGCCGCAGCAAAGCACGGGAGAAATGGGACCGTAAGGAAGAGAAGATGGCGGAGAAATGGCGGTCATCGTTGATCGACCGGGCTCTTGTCAAGGTGGCCATCCTCTCGGAACACCACCGGGTGGCCGTGGGCATCATCACCGTCCTGATCATCGCCGCCAGCGTTTTCCTGGGCTTCCAGGTCTCCACCGAGGCGGATATGACCAAGATGATGCCTCAAGACATGCCCTCCATGGTCGCTTCGATAAAGGTTAACGATATCTTCGGAGGCCAGGACA